>NYTZ01000123.1 GCA_002683735.1 Flavobacteriales bacterium | reverse complement strand
TCGCATGGGATGGCCGTGAACCCTCTTTTGTCCTCCAAATGGCCGCGAGATAACGGCTGGTTGATTTGGCTGAGGAAGCTGGGCTTATCATTACCAACATGCACACATTGCGTGACACCGCCATCATCGCCGCCATCGAGGCCGGCAAAGCCATCCTCGAGATTTACCACAGCGGCGATTTCGACGTGACCGTCAAAGGCGACGACTCGCCCCTGACCCGCGCCGACATCGCCTCTCACGAGGTTATCCTGCAGCACCTTGAGCCGCTCGGTATTACCGTACTGTCTGAGGAGGGCAGAGACATGCCATACAGCGAGCGATCCGGCTTATCCGAACTGTGGATTGTGGACCCGATTGATGGCACCAAGGAGTTCATCAAACGCAATGGCGAGTTCACGGTCAACATCGCCCTGGCCCGCGACGGTGTGCCCGTACTCGGGGTCATCTATGTGCCGGTCACCGGTGAGCTCTACGTCGGTATGGAGAGGGAAGGGGCCCGCAAGGCCCTGTGCCCAGCCGATGCGACCGTCGATCCTCCTTCGGTGCTGGCCGGAGCGGACCGCCTTCCACTGCACAAGGGAGACCGGCCCTATACCGTCGTGGCGAGTCGCTCCCATCTGTCTGCGGAGACGGAGGCGTTCATCGCAGGCCTTAGACAGGAACACGGAGAGGTGATCTGCATGTCCAAGGGGTCGTCGCTCAAGCTCTGCATGGTGGCCGAAGGGGCAGCGGATTGTTATCCCCGGTTCGCCCCGACCATGGAGTGGGACACGGCCGCGGGACAGGCGATTTGTATGGCCGCTGGGTTGGACGTGATTGACCAGGATACGGGCCGGACCATGCGCTATAACCGGGAGCAGCTGCTCAACGCCTGGTTCCTCGTGAAGTAAGGCGCCACCGGATTGTCATTCTTCCGAAAAACAACAAGGCCGCCCCAAAGGACGGCCTTGCCGGTTGCATTGGAAGAAACGAAGGTCAGTGCTTGAGCACGGACTTCACGGCATGCTGGCCGTCGGCTTCGATGACCACCATGAAGACCCCGTTTTCGAGGCTGGACAGGTCGAGGCTGCCGACAGCGTTGGTGGTTTCGAGGCGCACGCGACCCTGCGTATCGATTACGCGGATGCGGTCCACGGCCACACCGTTCCAGCGGAGCACGTCCGTCGTCGGGTTCGGGAACACGTTAAACAAGTCGGCGAGGGCCACCTGGTCCACGCCACTCGGGAGGCTGAGGACCATGTCGATGACGTGCACCACACCGTTGTCGGCCACGAGGTCGGCCACCACGACGTTGGCGTCGTTGACCATGACGCCCATATCGATGCTGATCTCTACGTCTTGCCCCTGGAGGGTGGTGAGGAGTTGACCGTCGGACAGGTCCGTGCTCAGGGCAGCGGCACCTACTACGTGGTACTGAAGGATGGCGCCGAGTTCGGGCAGGGCGAGCAGTTCATCAGCCGTGATGTCGAGGGCGGTCACGAGCTCCACGATGGCGGCGTCGGTTGGGGCGAAGACGGTGAAGGGGCCTTCACCGGAAAGCGCTCCCACGAGACCGGCTGCACCCACAGCGAGTTCGAGCAGGGTGTGGTCCGGGCTGTTAACGATGATGTCCACCACGGTGGCCGGGTTCGGAGCCGGCGGGAGGAGAACAGCGTCAATCACGTGCACCACACCGTTGGAGCCGACAAGGTCGGCAATGACGACGGTGGCCTCGTTGACCATGACCGTGCCGTCCATGATGCTGATGGTCACATCAGCACCGTTGACGGTGGTGATCACCTGGCCATCGCTGAGGTCGTTGCTGAGCACGTTTCCTCCGGCGACGTGGTAGGTCAGGATGGACGTCAGCAAGTCGTTGTCCTGCAAAATGTCGATCAGGGTGAGCGGATCAATCAGGTCAAACGCTGCGTCGGTTGGGGCGAAAACGGTGAAGGGGCCTTCACCGGCGAGGGTCTCATCGAGGCCAGTACTGTCAAGGACTGCAGCGAGAACGAAGTGGTCGTCGCTGTCCGCGATGATGTCAGCCACGGTGGGGTCGGCCGGCGGAAGGATGACCGCATCGATGACGTGCACCACACCGTTATCGGTGGTGATGTCAGCCACAGTGACAGTGGCGTCATTGATCATCACAGTGCCGTCCATCGACGTCACGGTGGCGTCGTCGCCATTGAGCATGGTCACGGTCTGCGTCGGGGCGAGGTCAGTGCTGAGCACGGTGCCGCTGAGGACGTGGTAGGTGAGGATGTCGCCGAGGTTTTCGAGGGCGAGCAGTTCATCAGCCGTGATGTCGAGCGCAGTTACCAAGGCGGTCACGGCAGCGTCAGTCGGGGCGAAGACCGTGAACGGACCATCACCGGACAGGGCGCCCACGAGGTCGGCAGCACCCACTGCAGCCTCGAGCAGGGTGTGGTCTTCGCTGTTGACGATGACGTCCACCACGGTCGTGGTCGGCGGGAGGAGCACGGCGTCGATGACGTGCACCACACCGTTGTCGGTGGTGATGTCGGCAGCGGTGACGGTGGCCACGCCGTTGACCATCACGGTGCCGTCCATGGACGTCACTGTGGCGTCATCACCGTTGAGCATGGTCACAGTCTGCTCCGCCATGAGGTCGGTGCTGAGGACGTTTGCACCCAAAACGTGGTAGGTGAGAATGTCTGCGAGGTTTGGAAGTGCCAGCAGTTCGTCGGCGGTGATGTCGAGCGCGGTCACCAAAGCGGTGATGGCGGCGTCGGTCGGAGCGAAGACGGTGAAGGGGCCTTCGCCGGAGAGGGTGCCCNCGAGGTCTGCCTCAATCACGGCAGCTTCGAGGAGGGTGTGATCTTCGCTGTTGACCACCACATCGACGACGGTCGTCTGTGCGTTGAGGAAGAGCCCCAGGAAAAGCAGGGGCAACATGAGGGTATGCTTGAGCATGTGTAAGAATTAGGGTGAATCAATACAGGGAACAGAGGCCAGCCTTGAATGTTCAGAGTAGTACAAATCCGGTATGAAGGCCGATGTCCGTTCCGAGACATAGCCGGGTGGGACAACCAAAAAAAAGCCCGGATGCAGTGAGGCACCCGGGCTTTTCAATGGGGGTTGGATTCAGATCAGCGGAGGACCACGCGGGAGGTCGTNCCGTCAACGAAGCTGATGGTGTAGACACCGGGTGCGAGGTGGCCAGTTGACACCCGGGCGGTGCCCGAAGTCATCTGGGTGCTCAGTACGGCGCGGCCAGACAGGTCGCGCAGCACGAGGGGACCATTCGGTTCCCCATTCAGCCACTGGACATTCAGCGTGCCCTCCACCGGATTCGGGTAAAGCAGCACCTCGGTTCCGNGGGCCTTGTCCTCCGCGGAGGAGATGACGCCGAGGTCCATCAGCATGCCGCGAAATTCCTGGTGGTAGAGGTTGGCGATGCGGGCGTCGTGCACAATCACGGTGTTTTCGTCATTGACGTTTTCAGCGGAAGAAGACCAGTTGTGCGAGCCGGTGATCACGACTGGATCGAATCCGGGGCTGGCATGGTCGACGATGGCATATTTGTGGTGGAGGTCCGGGCTGACGTTGTGGGCATAGACCTGGACGCCTGCCGACTGCAGGTTGTCATACTCGCTGCCGGTGGTGTTGATCTGCTCGATGGCCCCGATGGGGTTCACAAAGAAGCTGGCGCCAAGGTTGGCGATGGCTTCCCCGAGGTCATCTCGGGTGAAGGCGAGCACAGCAAACTCGAATTCGCTGTCTGCGGCCTCGATCTCTTGACGGATGGCGTTGGTGGTGCCATCGGAAGGAGAGAAGTACAGCTCTACGGGGCTTCCTCCGATGAGGAAGTCCACCGGGGTATTCCACGTCTTGTCCGGACCGAATTTGGCATTTTCGGCATCCGGGGTTGGTCCCTCAGAGCCCCACATTTCGTGGAATTCCATCGTGTAGGCGCGGGCCAGGCTCTGGTCTTCGAAGACGATCACGTTGTTGAGGTCCTCGACGAGGTTGCCCGTGGTGAGGTTGGTGGAGCCGGTCAGCACGAAGGCGGATTCGGTGTATTCCGCATCTCCGATGATGAACTTATTGTGCATGCCGCTGCCCTGCCCATCGGTCCGGTCGTGGGTTTCAATGGCGCCGTCGAGGGCGCCCAGGCCCGTATTGGCGTTCTGTCCTTCGTAGATCCAGCGGATCTCCACGCCGTTGGCGGCGGCTTCATTGAAGGCGCCGATGAGCGTCTGATCGTTGAAGTTGTAAGCGGCCACATCGAGGGTGTGTTGCGCGGACAGGATCCAGGCGGCCACCGTATCGTTGAGGTCGGTACCGAGNGATTGGGCCACCTCCTCCGTGGCGGCGGAGGCGTCCACCGAGCCGTTGAAGTACACATGGATGTCACCCGAGGAAGCGGAAACGGTGGCGTAGGGGCGAATGGGGGAGGCCGCNCTCTCACCACCTGGCAGGGTAGAAATGGCCCGGGCGTAGTAGATCTGACCGGCTTCCAAGCCCGTGANGGCCACGCTGTGGTCTGCAGTGCCGGCATCGCCCGTGGCCACGGATCCGAGCGCTTCGGTGAGGCCATATTCGACCAAGCCTTCCGAGGTGAGGTCCGTCGACCAGCTCAAGGTGAAGCTGCTTGTGGTCATGTCGGACTGCACTACCGGGGAGGTGTAGCAGATGTTGGCTGCGGGGATCAGGTCGACCGGGCCGCGCGGGAGCAATTGGTATCCGCCGGTTCCGTCAAAAGAGAACTGGGAGACGATACCAAGCAGGTCCACGGCACAGCCGGTGAGGGTCTCGCCGACGAGGCTATTGCTCGTGCGGATGTAGATGATGCCCGTCTGGCCATCGGCGGTGAAATCGTAGGTGTTGTTGCCCGTGATTTCCTGTCCTGCCAGCGGGAAGGTCACGCCATTGACACGGACCAATTGGCCCTCCAATGACTCGTCCATGTCGGCGGCACCGATGACCTGCGGCTCCGGCAGTGCGCCGGTTCCTTCGAAGACCACGGCCGTCAGGTTCGGTCCGATTTCAAGAAGGCCATTGTACTCGGTGATCTCCCCCGTCACGGTGAGGGAGTCGCCGATGGCCGGTTCGGCGTCCCACTCCGACCAGTCGCCGCCTGGGTAGAGGGCAATGCCGGCGGTGGCGTCCTGCAGGTAGCGGACCGCGCCGAGGTTGTCGTCACTGGTGACCACGCCGGTCACGGTGACCACATCACCGATGTCGTAGTTGTTGCGGACGTCGAGGATGTTGTCCTGTGCCGAGAGGGACAGGGTACTGAGAAGGGCCGAAGCCGAGAGGAGAAAACGGGTCATGGTCAGTTTTGGAGTCCCTTGAGTTCGAGGGTGGCGCTCACGCGGATCATGCGCGGCGGGCCGACGAAGACCTCGGCGCGGCCACTGCCGCCGTCGGGTCCGTAGGGTTTGGGTGCGTATTGGGAATTGTTCCGCGCATCGGCGATGAACAGTTCGTCGAGCAGGTTGGTCACGCTCAAGCGCAAGCGGAGCAGGGCGTTGTCACTCACATCGAAGACGGTGCCCGCATTGAAATTGATGAGGTTGTACCCCGGCGTCACCCACACGTCGCGGGGCTCACCTTCGGTGATGACGTCTCCGGGGGAGAAGTTGGAGTAGTGTTGCCAGAACCACGTGCTTCGCACGGAGAAGTAGGTGCCGCGCTTGGGCCGGTAGCTCACGGCCGCACTGACTTGACGCTGGGCGGCATCGCCGACCTTGACGCCATTCAGGTTGACGAGGGTGTCGGCCACGGCGCCGTTGTCCGTGCGGGTGATGAAGCCGTTGTCCGAGCTGTTGATGAGGTCCACGCGCTCGTTGCTGGTCCAACGCCAGTTGCCCCAGGAGAAGACACCTTGGACGTCGAGCTTGTTGGTGACGTCATAGGCGAAGTCCCACTCGATACCGCTATGGACGGCGTCCGCATTGAGCAGGTTGTAGCCGAGGTTCCGATCGGCNTGCTCNANNAGNGTGGNNGCNTCCGTGCCCCAGTCNACGTCNTCNANCNNNCGATCGTCNTGGGCGAGCAGGAGNANGNTCTCNCGNCCNGCNGTNGTGGNNGTGTCGGNGTAGACGCTNAGNTTGGNGTCCTGCCACAGGNNNGANACNCTGTAGAANCGGTTGATNGCCTTGTTCTCCCAGCCCGTCCGGTAGGCGTTGATGTTGGANGCNAANCGGNCCTTNGNATANTTCANNCCGAGCTCNACNGCCTTGACGTANTGGTTCTCGNAGCCNTCGATGANGTTGTTGTTGANGTCNAANACGGAGTTGAACAGCGGCGCNCGGCTNAGGTAGCCGAGGTTGGTGTAGGCGCTGGTCCACTCGTTGAGGTTGTAGTTGCCGCCNGCNTTGANNGTGAAGCTGTTGAGCCGCTCCCAATCCGTGGTGTAGGTCTCCAACCCTGCTGGACGATGACTCTCTGAGATGAGCGTATCGATGGAAATGTCGAATACCTCCACGCCATCCACCAAGCTAGACCCGAGCGTATCGATGCTCAACAAAGGACTCGATGTGAAATTGTCTTGGTTGAGCAAGGACCACTCATTGCGGGAATTGACCTCGTAGACATTCCCCTCCAGTCTGACCACTTCGGGACGGAAGTAGTCGATGCCCCGGTACCAGCTCTGCGCCCCGGAGAGGTTCACGAAGGCGCTGTACAAGGGCTTGTCCCATTCGAGCTGGACGTAGGATCCTCCCCAGGCTACTTGGCCNTCGTCGTGGTAGAAGTATTTGTCGCCCTCGCGGAGCGGTGCGTCGAAATCGGCATTCTGGTCCCGCCGGTCATCGGGGGCGTCGTAGTAGTCCGCGCCAAACATGTTGCCGATGGTGCGGTAGTGGCTTCCCGTGTAGTGACGGATATCCACACCGGCACTGAGGCTCAGGTCGTCGTTGAGGCGGGTGTTAAAGTTGGACAGGGCGCCATACCAGCGGTGGTCGTTGTGGGCCACTCGGATGAAGTTGGAGCCCTTGCGCTCGCCGTTGGCGTCCACATTGAGTCCATTGGGGCCGAACTCGAATAGCTGATGGCTGTCCCAGGTTGGCTGCAGGTCGAGTGTACCGTTGTTGAGGCGGGTGCCGGGGGTGCTGGCCAATGCTTCGCCACCGCCGGTGCCGAAGCTGGCGTAGGCAGTGGTGGTCAAGGAGCTGTTGTCGCTCAGCGCCCACACATCGCGCACCGTGAAGATGGGCTTGAAGTAGTAGTTCTGCCGGGAATTGTAGCGGCGGGTCCGACCGTAGGTGGTGTCCACCTGTCCGGTCTCCTCGTTGTAGTCGTAATAAACCTCCTGGTAGTTGACGATGAACTCGTTGAAGTCNCGTCCCCGCGATACGAGGTCATCTTCATCCGCATCCGCGAGGATGCCTTCCAATTCTACACGTCCTTCATCATTGGTGAGTTCCCGTGCAAGGTCGGCGTCGAATTCGTGGACCTGCATCTGGAAGGAGCGCTGGCCGTGGCGCTGGGGGGCGCCAAACGTGGTGAAGCTCAGGTTGTGGTTGCCAAAGGTCTTGCGGCCCTTGAGGTAGTACGAATAGGTCTCAGACTCCAACCCGGCGGCAAAGCCCTGGTTGGTGCGGTAGGACCCGACGAAGTGGAGGAACCCCTTCTCCTGCGAGCCAAACACCCCGGACAGGCTGTTCCGGTGGTATCCGTAGTTGCCGACTTCGGTCAGCAGGGTCAGTCGGCCGTTTCCGGATTCATCGCCGCCCGTCAGAATGTTGATCGTGCCGCCCACGGACGGGATGGCCAGCTTGCTGGCGCCGAGACCACGTTGGACTTGGGTGGTGCGCACGACGAGGTCGAGACCGGCCCAGTTGCTCCAATAGACCCAACCGTTCTCCATGTCGTTCATGGGCACCCCGTCGACCATCACAGCGAGGTTGGTCTGGTCAAATCCCCGGATGGTCACCCGCGCATCGCCGTCACCGCCACCTTGTTGGGTGGCGTAGACTCCGGGCGTCGTGTTGAGCACGAGGGGCAAGTCCCGGCCGGCCAGCTCTTCCTGAATTTGAGCGGGCAAGACGTTGGTGAACGCGACTGGGGTCTTGCGGTCAATGGCAATGTCCGCGGCGACGATGGCTTCCTCGAGGATGAGGGATTCGAGTTTGACATCGAGGGTGCGGCTGGTCCCGGTGAGGTCCACCTCGACCGTGCGGGCCGAATACCCGATGTAGCTGAAGGTCAATTCCCGTTTTCCGGTCGCTACATCCAGGGTGTAGCGGCCGTCGATGTCGGTGGCCGTCATCTGGCTGCCAGCTTGGACATAGGCCCCGATGAGAGGGTCTCCGGAGAGGCCGTCCCGGACGATGCCTGAGACCGTGCAGTTTTGGGCGTGCAGGGCCAAGGTGCCCAGCCCGAGGGCCAGGAACAAAACGAGAATCTTCTTCATGAAAGGCGCGTGACTCAGTGCTTGACTGCCTGATGGCGCGTGACGCTTCCATCCGCCAGCTGGACCTCCACGAGGTAGGCACCGGTGGGCAGGGCAGCGAGGTCGAGGTG
>NYTZ01000122.1 GCA_002683735.1 Flavobacteriales bacterium | reverse complement strand
TGGCTGGAGATGTAGTCGATGCTGGAAGCGGACTTCTTCTTGATGTTCTCCATGTAGACGTCACGGGTGCGGTCCACCTTGGCCACCACCTCCGCCGCCTGCTCGATGACAAAGGTTTCCGGGAGCAGGTTGAAGTTGACAATGACCACTTCGTCTCCGGTGATGGTCACCGACTCTGTGACGGACGTGCAGCCAATGAAGCGACCGGTCACGTTGTAGGTGCCGGGAGCGATGCCTGTCAGGTTGAAGTTGCCGTCGAGGTCGGCCATGGCACCGAGGGTGGTGCCTTCCACGAAGGCGCTGGCACCGATGAGGGATTCACCGGTTTGGCCGTCGGTGATTTTTCCCCGGATGGTGCCTTGGGCGGCGGCCAGGAATGGAATTGCACAGAGCGTGAATGCGATCAGTTTGCGCATGGTCTCAGGTTCTACTTGCAAAAGGACGAGAAAGGGGCGCCGTGCCTGTTACCCCAAGGTTATCCGTATGGGGTCACTGGGTTACAATCGGCTTCAGAGAGGGCCGATCCACAGGCACTGCAGGCTGCCGAGCAGCAGTGTGAGCAAGGTGGCCTTGGACACACGGTCCCAGCGCGGGGAGCGCCGCAGGACTTCCGCAGAGGCCCACAGCCAACCGAGGGCGGGTACCGACCAGGTCAGGGCTTCGGTGAGGTGGGCTGCGAGCTCCAATGACCACAGCGTGGCAGCGTAGGCCGCACCGAGAAAGAGGAGCAGGGACGCGCACAGGATGCGGGCCTTGGATGCGCCGAAACGCACAGGAAAGGTATTCTTGCCAGCCGCGGTGTCACCGGCGATGTCTTGGGCGTCCTTGGCGATTTCTCGGGCCATGGCGAAGCCGGCTGCCAGACTTCCGTATGCGCCTAGGCTCCACCATAAAGTGCGGAGTTCGGTATCTGATTCAGCATGGAAAGGCGCTTCCAAAAGTCCCAGCCAAATGGGGACCAATCCAATGAGGGCCGCTACCATGCCGTTTCCGACCAGCGGGATGGACTTCCAACGGGCGCTGTACATCCAGAGCGTGAAGGCTACGGCAGTTGCGAGGATGAAGGGCGCCCATCGGTTCAGTTGAAGGGACAAATGCAGGGCGAGGAGGAGGGCAATGAAGTGAGTCAAAGGATGGACCACAATCAGAACGCGTCGTTTTACGGTGCGGTCCACGATCGCCCTGTCCGGACGGTTGATCCGGTCCTCCACCACATCGAAGTAGGCGTTGATCCAATTGCCCGCAGCCATGAGCAGGACAACGACCAATAGGCCTTCGAGAAACAGGCTGGGTGGCAGGCTTAGGAATTGCCCTTCAGGGACCCAACGGGCCATCCAACCGAAGCGAAGCAGCAGCAGGGTGGCGCTGGCATAGAGGAGGTTGGCCGGTCGGGCCAGGGTCCATAAGCCCGCGAGATTGCCACGTTTGCTGGACATGAGGGAGGGGTCCATTCCGGCCATGGTCAGCGCAGGGAAGGTGCGTCGATGAGTTCGGTCTGGTCGCTCACGCTGCGGGCGTAATTGAAGCCACCGTGGATGGCGTGGGCGCCGGCATTGCCCCGGGTGTCCATGGCAAGGTAGCCCACTTGCAGGTCGTCAACGGGCATCTTCCGAGAGATGCGCTCCACGGCTTCGAGGCAGGCTTCGGCTGGCGAAGCGCCTTGTCGCATCAACTCTACTACGAGGAAGGAGCCGAGGGTCTTCATCACAGCTTCCCCCAGTCCGGTTGCGGTGCAGGCCCCGACGGCATCGTCCACGAACAGACCGGCGCCGATGATGGGGCTGTCGCCCACGCGGCCGCGCAGCTTGTAAGCCAGCCCGCTGGTGGTGCAAGCCCCCGCCAGCCGTCCGTCCAGATCCTGGGCGATCATGCCGATGGTGTCGTGGTTCTCGACGTTGATGATGGGCTTGTATTCGGCGCTCTTCCGCCAGTCCTCCCAAGCTTTTCGGCTGTCCTCGGTCAAGAGGTTGCGCGCTTCGAAGCCCTTGGCGATCGCAAAGTCCCTTGCGCCATCGCCGGCGAGCAGCACATGCGGGGTGTCCTCCATCACGGCCCGCGCCACCCGAACGGGGTGTTCGATGTCTTCGAGGAAGCACACCCCCCCGGCATCGCCTTCGGCATTCATCACGCAGGCGTCCAAGGTCACCTTGCCACTCCGGTCGGGGCGTCCACCGAGGCCGACACTCGTGCCGGTCGGGTCGCTCTCGACCACGGCTGTGCCCTCGACCACGGCGTCCAGCGCCGTTCCCCCATGCTGCATTTGCCGCCAGCCTTCGGCATTGGACACCACACCGTGGTTCCAGGTGGCCAGCATGTGGCCGCCCATAAACCGTTCTTCCGGTTTCAGGGATGCGGCAGCGGGCGGTGGGGTGGCTTGAAGGAGCCGGGTGGGGTCCAGTCCGAGCACCGCGGCCATGGCAGCGGCCCGACGGAGAAAGGTGCGGCGGGGGAGCATGGCTCCAAGTTAAGCGCGCCGGGGCAGGAGAAGGAGGGGCAACACGGCCAAATCCACAACAACGGCAAAGCACAGCGTGAGCGACACGAGCAGGCCGATGTGGAACGTGCCTTCGAAGCTGCTGAGCATCAGCGTGGAGAATCCACCGCACAAGATGATGGAGGTGATGATGATCGCCTTTCCGGTGGCGAGGAAGGTGCGCCGCAGGGCCCAGATCGGTTGGCGCCCTTGCTGGAGCAGGATGCGGTATTTGGCGAGGAAATGCAACGTGTCGTCCACCGCAATGCCAAAGGCAATGGTGAAAATGATGGAGGTTGACACCTTTAGGTCGATGTCCAATGCCCCCATGAATCCGGCGATGAACAGCAAGGGAAGCACGTTGGGCACCAGTGAAATGAGGGTCATCCGCAGGCTGCGGAACAGGAGCCCGACGATGAGGGCGACCATGCCGAAGGCGATAAGCAGGCCGAGGACCATGTCGGAAGCGAGGAACCGGTTGTTGAGGTCGATGAGGTTGGCCGTTCCGGTGATTTCGACCGAGAATGGCGGCGTGTCGAATTCCTTGTCCAAGTAGGCTGTCACCCGTTTCTGAAATGCCGCATTTCGACCGGCCAGGACTTTGGCACCCAAGTCGGCCGTTTTCGCGGTGATGCGAGCGAGTCCGAGATCGTCCCGGACTGCGGCCGACCATCCGGCACTGCCTTCCTCTGTTCCGCGGTCGAGCTTGTCCAGCCGGTCGATCAAACGGCCCAAGGCGGCGCCTTCCGGAATTCGGTTGGCCGAGGGCCGATCGCCGTTGAGCAAACGGTGCGCCGTCCGGGCGATAGAAGCCGGTCCCAGTACACTGCCAGCCCCCACTTCGGCGGCCAGCCACTTCTCGACGCTGTCCACGGCGGCAAGTACCCCGGGTTCGGCGAGCTGATTCTGTCCCGGCTCGAAAAGCAGGGCCAGTTCGTAAGGGCGCACACCGGAGAAGTCGCCCTCGAAGAAGTTGAACTCTTGCCGGAGTGGGTCGTCCTCCCTGAGGTCCTCCAGGAGGTAGTTGTTGACTTCGATGCCGCTCAGCAACACCAGGCTGACCAGCGTCAGCAGGGCGGTGCCCCCGAGTATGGGCTTGCGATGCCGGAGGATGCGGATGAACCAGCGGGAGAGCCAGGGTGTCCAAGGGGAAGCGCTGGATTTGGTGGGCCTTGCCGCATGCTGGATGGGGGCCTTGGACCGCATCAGCACGGCAGGGAGCAGGCTGAAGGCGAGGCCAAAGGCGATGAACACCCCGGCGGCGGTGTACAACCCGAATTCGCGGATGGGGCCGATGGCGGAAGACAGCAGCGTTAAAAACCCGATGGCGGTGGTNAGCGACGTCAGGAAGGTGGCGAGCCCCACTTCCNGNAAAGCCTTGCGCAAGGCGGCGAAGGGCGCGAGTCCCCCGCGGAGTTCGTCGAGGTAGCGCGTGATGATGTGCACCACATCGCTCATGCCCACCACGAAGATGATGGTGGGCAGGACCACGGTCATGATGTCGATGCCCTTGCCGGTGACCTCCATGAAGGCGAGCGTGCCCAATCCGCTGAGTAGAATCACCGTCAGCGGGATGACGATGCCCCACCAGGTGCGGAAGGCAAAGTGGAGGAAGGTGATGAGCAGAATGAGCCCCAGTCCGACAAACAAGGCCACTTCCCGCTCCATGACGCTCACGTAATGGACTTGGGCGTGGGCGCGTCCGGCCCGGTGCACGTTGACATGGACGCCCCGTTCTCGCTGCGCTGCTTGCCAGTNGAACAGAACCTGATCGGTATCGGCTGCGATGCGGTCGCACCCTTCCTTCGAGAGCAATGGGGTCTGCAGGACGGTCAANGCCAAGCTGCGGGCATCTTCGCTGAATACCGTACCCACCCATTGGGGATTCCGCCAGATGTACGCGCTGTCGGAGTCGTAATGCTGGGGTTGGTCCCAACGCAGCAGCGGGCGCTGGAACACCATGCCCATGACCGGGTCGCGAACGGGCAGCGTCAGGTCGGTGGGGTCGAGCACACCGGTGACTCCATCTACCGTGTCTAGGGCTCCTGCCAATGCGCGGGTGGCGGCGAGGAATTCGCGGTCGAAGACCCCGTTTTTGCTGTTCAGTCCGACCAGAATGAAGTCGTTGTCCGTGCTGAACGCTTCGCGAAATTGAAGGTAGAACGCGGTCTCCGGCTGGCCCTCCGGAAAGAAGGCCTCAAAATCGTAGTTGAATCCGATTTGCGATGCCCGCCAACCGGCGAAGGCGGTTAGGATGCCGATGGCGATGAGAATCCAGCCTGAGCGGCGGCGCCACCGGGCTTGCTGATGGGCCGAAGACGGTGGGGCTGGGGCTGGGTTGTCCGGCATGATCGGGGCTCGGGCAAAGGAACAGTGGACCGGCCTTGCGGTTCAGCCCCCCACAAAAAAAGCGGCCCACATGGAGCCGCCTTTCTTGAGTTCAGGGGAAGGGGGTCACTTCTCTTCGCTGACCTCCTCGAAGTCCACGTCGGTGACCTCCTCGTCGCCGCCGGCATCGCCGCCGGCTTGGCCGGCTTCCGGACCTGCACTGGTACCTGCCTCCTGGCTGGCCTTGTACATTTCCTCGCTGGCGGCGGAAAACGCCTGGTTGAGTGCCTCGATGCCCGCCTTGCACGCGTCCACATCCTGAGCGGTGTGCGCTTCCTTCAAGGAGGCGATGGCGGACTCGATTGGGCCCTTCTTGTCGGCAGGGAGCTTGTCGCCAAACTCCTTGAGCTGCTTCTCGGTCTGGAAGACGAGGCTGTCGGCTTGGTTGAGGACCTCTACCTTTTCCTTGGCGGCTTGGTCTGCGTCCGCGTTGGCTGCAGCCTCGTCCTTCATGCGCTGGATTTCCTCATCGCTCAGACCGCTCGAGGCTTCGATGCGGATGTTCTGCTCCTTGCCGGTGGCCTTGTCCTTGGCGCTCACGTTGATGATGCCGTTGGCGTCGATGTCAAAGGAGACCTCGATTTGCGGCACACCGCGCGGGGCGGGGGGAATGTCGGACAGTTGGAAGCGGCCGATGGAGCGGTTGTCCGCGGATGCAGACTTTTACGAGCTGCTGGGCGTGAGCAAGAATGCCACCGAGCAGGAAATCAACAAGGCCTACAAGAAGCTCGCGATCAAGTATCACCCGGATAAAAACCCGAGCGAGAAAGAGCTGGCGGAGGAGAACTTCAAGAAGGTGTCGGAAGCATACGAGGTGCTCTCGAACAAGGAGAAGCGGCAAACGTACGATCAATTCGGCAGGAAGGGTCTCGAGGGCGCAGGCGGCATGGGCGGCGGCGGCTTCTCGCGTGGCCAGGCGGAGGAGATCTTCGCCCAGTTTTTTG
>NYTZ01000121.1 GCA_002683735.1 Flavobacteriales bacterium | reverse complement strand
AAGTCACCCCGTCTTCCTTGATCTTCCGGTTTTCCGCGAGACTGTATACCTGATACCCACCGGAATCCGTCAGAATGGGGCGGTCCCAACCCATGAAAGGGTGCAATCCACCGGCCTTTTGGAGCACCTCCAACCCAGGACGGAAGTACAAGTGGTAGGTGTTGCCAAGAATGATGTCCGGGTCAACCACTTCTGCCAACACGTCCTGAGGCACAGCCTTAACGCTGCCTTGGGTGCCCACTGGCATGAAAATAGGCGTGCGGATGGTGCCGTGCGCCGTCTGCAGCGTGCCGGCACGGGCACGGGACTGGGGATCGGTGGACTCGACGACGAAGGACATGTTCGGGACGTTCAGGGTCCGGCATCAAAACGCCGGGATGCCAAAAGTAACTTGGCCTCATGTTGGGGACGCTCTTCAATGCTGCAATGGTCGCCACAGGCGCTTCAGCGGGCTTGCTGCTCGGCCGACGGGTTCCGGATGGCCTCCGAAAGGCCGTCTTTTCCGCACTGGGCCTCTTTACCCTGTTCATCGGGACCGACATGATGCTCGACATCACCCGGCCCATGGCGGCCTTCATGGCGCTGGTACTGGGCGCGGTCATCGGCCACGGCATCGGGTTGGACGCCTGGGTGAAACGCGCCGCCAGCCGCTTGGGAGAAGGCGAAGGTGCCGCTTTGGTCCAAAGCACTTTGTTGTTCTGCGTCGGCGCCATGACCCTGGTCGGTTGCATGCAGGACGGGCTTCTCGGGGACCCCACCATCCTGGTCGCCAAAGGCACCATGGATTTGTTCAGCTCGCTGTTCCTCGCCGCCGCCCTCGGCCGAGGCGTGCTCTGGTCCACCGGCACCGTTCTGGTCATCCAGGCCAGCCTCACCTTGGGATTTTCCGCCGTTGGAAGCGGCATCCCCGATGCACTGGTCACAGAATTGTCAGGCCTCGGTGGCATGCTCTTGGTGGCCCTCGGNCTCGACCTGCTCGACATCCGAAAGTTTGCCCTCCTCNACCTGACGTTGTCCTTGCCTTTGCTTCCGCTCATCTTGTACCTGTTCGACTTGACCGGCTTCCCCGGTTGAAGGCCGCTCGTTCCGCCCCCCATGCCAGCCAACAAATACGCCCTGCTCCGCTACCGCATCATCGACCGGTGCCTCACGAACCGGATGCGCCCCCACCCCACCAAGGAGGACCTGCGCCGCGCCTGTGAAGAGGGCCTGTATGGGAGCGAAGGGGAACACATCAGCATTTCCACCATCGAGAAGGACCTGTGGGCCATGCGCAATGAAAACGAACTCGGGTACCACGCCCCCATCGTCTACAATGCGGAGCACCGCGGGTACGAATACGAAGACCCGGACTACAGCATCAGTGGCTTGAACCTTCAGGAACAAGACTTGCAAGCCCTTCGTTTCGCCACCCTCACGCTGCTGCAGTTCCGGGACATGCCCGTCTTCGAACAGTACCAAAACGCCATCGGCCGCATCTTCGACCGAGTCCACGCCGCGGCACCCGGGCAAGGCATCGACCAACACATCCAATTCGAGCAGGCCCCAAAAACCTTGGGCACCGAACACATTGCCGCCCTGATGTCCGCGATCAGCGAGCACCGAGTGGTCCGCTTCACCTACCGCAAATTCATCGCTGGAGATCAGGCGGAATCCGAGCGTTGCATCGAACCCTACCTGCTCAAGGAGTACCGAAACAGGTGGTACCTGATCGGCAAACCTGAAGGGGACAGCACCGTGAAAACCTTCGCATTGGACCGGATGTCCGATGTGGTGTTGGATGCGGCCCGGTTCGAACGGGACCCGATGTTTGATGCGGACCGGTACTTCAAGGATACCATCGGCATCACGTCCGGNTCCGGCGGCGTTCAAGAGTTTCAATTCGCTGCCGCCCCTTTGTTGTCGCATTACCTCGACAGCCAGCCGATTCATACTTCCCAACGGCACGTGGACACCGCGGCACCCCACCCGGGATGGACTTGCTACGCCATTGATGTCCATCCGACCTATGAACTCAACCAATGGATCCTGGGCTTCGGCGCGGAAATCCTGCCGCTCGGTCCCGAATCTTGGGTCCAAGANCTGAAGGAAACCCACCGAAAAGCCCTAGAAAGACTGGGATAAAGCTCCCATTCACCCATTTTTTTNACCCTCCGTAAATCCGTTACGGACCCACCCGGGAACGTTGTACCCTCAACGCTTCCCCCATGGTTCANTCCCCTTCCCTNTCCCCACTCGGCCGTCTGGTGTCCATCGCCTATGCCGGCACCGACATGCCCGTTCACATCGTCTGCCAGTCCGCCGCAGGAGATCTGGTGAAGTGGGCCCTCGACTACCCCGTATTCCAGCGCCTCCTGCGAGAACGGGCGCACCGCCTCCNNGCCATTCAACTGCTCGAGGNCTTCCGNGATTGTGCGCTTTCNGACCCCCGATCCGGCCTGCGCCGCTGGAACATTCTTGACGTGGTCCGCATCCTCGGGGAAGGCTTGCCCCTCGATGCCGTCACCCCTGCCGAAGCCATCGCCTTCCGCCTCCAAAACGCCGCCTGATGCGTCCGATTGCCATTTCACACCGCATCGCCTCCATAGAGGCCGCCCGCCTCCACGTGGCTGGTTTTCCTTGTCCAGAAGGCTTCAGCCACTTTGCTTGGAAGCAACTCCAGCAAACCGCCATCTCTGCATGGCACGCCCATCTGAGAAACACCACGTTCCGAGGGAATCTGAACTTCTGCCGGCCTGAATTCTATGACATGCTGCGACACCCGGATGGCCTCAGCATAGTCTCACCGAATCGAATTCGCCGTTACCAGGCCGCGTAATACGGTGTGAACCTGTGAATAAATGCCCCCCCAATCCTCAGGTGGGGCGGTCGCGGCGTGTACCTTGCCTACACCTACAAATTTCGACGGGAAAATTATGCATTTCGTCGATTATTTGAGTAAATTAGTAGAGCCAAGCACCTGATATGTCGTCCTACGCGTCCGATAACCTTCGTGTCCTCCAGAGGGAGCTGAAGACCGTCCTACAAAAGGACCACGGCGGGGAAGACCGTTTTGGCACCTTGCTCTCCTACATCGGACCTGTCGACTCCGCAGGCATGGAAGGCCTCCTCGCCTTGGCCGAAAAAAGCGCCGCCGCCAGCGGAGGCCGCACCATGATGAAGCGGATTGGCAACGTGCTGATCGAATGTCTGCAAAACGTCATGCGACATGGCCTCATTGAAGGGGACGGCTTCACCCAGCTTTATTTGACACTGGAAAGCACCCCGGTCGGATTCCAGGTCCAATGCGGCAACATGGTGGATCCAGAGATGCGCCAGCACCTGACGGAGCGGCTCATTGACATCAACAGCATGGACGAGGACACCTTGCGCAAGACTTACATCGAAACGCTCTGCAACGGCCAACTCTCGGACAAAGGAGGGGCCGGATTGGGCCTTCTCAGCCTAGCCAAGAAGGCCACGGGACCGATTGACTTCAGGTTCGAATCCCATGAGGACGGCCGAGAGCTGTTCACCCTCATCGTCACCATCCGCTGACGCGTTCAGGTCTTTCGCTTCTTTTCCCGCGACGCAGGGAACAGGATGTTGTTCAGGATCAACCGGTACCCCGGTGAATTGGGGTGGAGATTGAGATCCGTCGGCGGGGCGTTCACCAAGTGCCGATAGTCCTCGGGGTCATGCCCACCGTAATAGCTCCATTGCCCTTCACCTAGGGTGCCATGGAGGTATTTGACAGAACCAATGCCACGGCTCTCTCCCAGAATGGTCGCATCAGGCCGAACGAATTCCTTACGAAACGCCGTTGTCTGGCCCATAAATCCGTGGATGACCCGCTCGTGACTCTGAGTCAGCATGGTGGGGATGACATCCCACTTGGCCGAGAAGTCGAAGAGGGTGAAAAAGTCCTTGATTTCCTTGGCCTTGCCGTGCTCTTCCGTGGCATCGATGTCGCTGAATTCATACACCAACGGGTCCCGCACAAGCCGATAGTTCCAGAACGCAAAACCCTGCTCAAAATCGAGCTTTTGCTGGGCCAACGGATCGGCGGGATCGCCATCGAACATCGGCTCGCAGATGTCGGTCTCTTTTGCCGCTAAGGCGATGTCGAAGCTGTCAGTTCCCGAGCACATGGTGAACAGGAAGCCCCCACCGAGCACGAAGTTGCGCATCTCTAGGGCCACCGCCCGCTTCATTTCGCTGACCTTGGCAAACCCCAATGACGCTGCCGAGGCCTCCTGTTTGGCCTGCTCTTCCTGGTACCAGGCCGCATTTCGGTAAGCCCGGTAAAATTTGCCGTATTGCCCAGTGAAGTCTTCATGGTGCAAGTGCAACCAGTCGTATTCGATGAGCTTGCCTTCCATCACTTCGGCGTCATACACCACGTCGTAGGGAATCTCCGCATACGTCAACACCAAGGTGACGGCATCGTCCCAGGGCAACTTGCTCTTCGGGCTGTACACCGCCACCTTGGGCGCGACCTCCAACTTGACCCGCTGCTGATTGATTTCCGGGTCAGCAATCCCGTTGAGGATTTGACGCGCCTGCACGTCGGCCAGCGGCTCGAAATCCACCCCGCGTATGGTACACTCGCTGCTGATGGCCGGGGCAGAAGGAATCAAGAAGCTGCCACCGCGATAATTGAGCAGCCACTCCACCTCCAAGCCTTGCTCCAACACCCAGAACGCCACACCGTAAGCTTTGAGGTGATTGGATTGCCCCTCGTCCATGGGAATCAGCAATCGGCTGGCTTGGGCGATTCCCGCGAGGCCCAACAGGACAATCAACACAACGGATCGGAGACATGGAGTCATGCTGCGAAAGATAGCCCAGCCCCTTGCGCTGGGCAGGGTTTGGGGACCGAACGAATCAGAACGGCGAGTCCTCATCCCCAGGTCCATTCATCTTGGATCCCACGGTCATCGTCTTGGCCCCACCGTTGGCGAAATCGGTGTTCGGCGCCATGGCCCCACCCCCGTCAAATGGGCTCTCGGAAAAGGCATTGTAGTCAGAGAACTTCGCGAGGTGCTTGGTAAAGCGCATCTTCACCGTGTCCAAGCCACCGTTCCGGTGTTTGGCCACGATGAGCTCTCCCATGTTCTCGGTGTCCATGCCATCGGCATCCTCGGTGATGCCATAGTACTCCGGACGGTAGATGAAGCAGACGATGTCGGCGTCCTGCTCGATGGCCCCGGATTCTCGCAAGTCGGACAGGATGGGACGCTTGTCGCCGCCGCGGGTCTCCACCGAGCGGGACAACTGGGAAAGGGCGATGACCGGCACGTCCAATTCCTTGGCGATGCTCTTGATGGAACGACTAATGGTGGAGATTTCCTGCTCCCGGTTGCCTTTGCCGTTGTCATTTCCCGCGGTCATCAGCTGCAAGTAGTCGATGATGACCATGCTGATGCCATGCTTTTGCTTCAGGCGGCGGCACTTGGCCCGGAGCTCGAACACGCTCAAGGCCGGGGTGTCATCGATAAACAGCTTCGCCTTGGCCAACTTCTTGATGCGGGTCTGGAGCTGCTGGTACTCATAGTCTTGGAGGTCACCCTTCCGGAACTTCTCAGCACTCAATTCGGACTCGGCAGCCACCAGACGT
>NYTZ01000120.1 GCA_002683735.1 Flavobacteriales bacterium | reverse complement strand
GGGGACGCTCGTCGAGGCTCTGCGCATCAAGGACCATGCCCTCCAATTCCACCGCCAGGTGATCGGGCAGAAAGGCATCTCCGCACCGCCCCAGCCGGGCATCCACCGGCAGGCCCAGCACGACGTCGATGCCGAACCGCGTCAAGGGCACTCCGCCCAACTTTGCCCGAAGCAAGTCTCGGAAGGAGCTGTCCCGTCGGTCCACACAATCCACCGTAAGGCGGGGACCGAACACGGCTTCCAACACCGTGATCACGCGGGTGGCGCAATTGTCATAAAGAAACTGGTACCGGTAGTCGCAATGGTCCGGGTGGGCATTGGCCCGCAAATAGGCATCGAGTCGCGCGATGTCCTCCGGCCAGAGGTTCAGACGCTGCTCGGAGACGCCACGCCCGGTCCGAATGTAGTTTTCGAGGAATCCCCCGAAGGTGCTCGGGCTCAAGGAATAAATCAACTCGCCTTGGATGAAGCGGGCATAGAACCCGTCCCCGAAATGGAAGGTGCCATAATTGTACACTCGATCGAGCGGCGGGTCGGCCGCCAAGTCCGTGATGCGGAAAGCGGTATGGCCAAAGGCGCTGTAAAGTTCGGTGCCCGGTGAGCAGGTCAGAACGCTGGCTCGGGCCGCATCGGAAAAGGGGCGGGTCGGCGCATCGGGATCCGGAGGAAATGGGACGCTCTGGGCAACCAGGCCACCGGTCCAGCCGATGAACAGGAGGGAAACAACAAAGAGGTACAGTGCCTTCACTCCGGCAAGATGCGACCGGAAAACGGCATGGCCACAGGACCGGACAACCAAGCGCGTTGGCGCCCTTCGAATACGACGCCCAGCGGACCACCTGGCGCCAGAAACTTGAAGGCGTCACCGCCATTGGCCCAGCGCAGGACCGCGGCGGCGGCCACCGTGCCACTGCCGCAGCTCAAGGTCTCGGCCTCGACCCCTTTTTCGAAGGTCCGCAGTGCAAACCGCCCATCGGCGTGCGGGGCGGCGGCCACGACGTTGACATTGACCCCCAGCGGCGCGAAGTCTTCGTGGTGGCGCAATGGACGGGCCAGCTCGGGCAGGTTGAGGTCCACCAGGTGCTCGGTGGTCATGCCCACCACGAGGTGCTGGGTGCCAGTGTCGACAAAGGCGCCATGCGGCGTGTCCTGAGGCTCGGCTTTGAGGTACAGGTCGACGCAAGGCTCGCCTTCGACCCAATGGCCTTCGTGCGCCCCATCCACAGCCGTGAAGCGCGCGTCATTGAATTGTCCCTCGGTCAGCGCGCGCCACCAGGTGAATGCGGCCCGGGCACCATTGCCGCAAAAGGCCTCACTCCCATCGGGATTGAAGAAGACCAAATGAAAATCCGCACCCTCGCGCCCGGGCTGCAGAAGCAGCATGCCGTCGGCGCCGATGCCGCGTCGGCGGTGGCACCAGCGCGCCACCTGATCTGAGTCCGGCCGCCACTCCCCTTCTCGCCCGCGCAGGTCGAGGGCGATGAAATCGTTGCCGCAGGCGTCGAGTTTGACAAACTCCATGTCCCGAAGGTACGGGCGGCCCGAAGCAAAAAAGGCCACCCTTGCGGGCGGCCCTTTTCGAAGTCAGGATTGCGGCGGAATCACTCCGTCACGAGGAGCTTCTTCACCACCAGGTACTGGTTGCTGGAGAGGCGGACCTGATACATGCCGCTCTCGAGTTCATTGGCATGGATGTCCAAGGTGTGGTTCACGTTGGGGGCCGCAATGCCATCGAACAGCTGGGCCACCATCAGTCCGTCCATGGTGTACATATCCACGCGGAGGCGCATATTCTGCGTCACCTGGAATCCCAGTAAGCTCCAGTTGTTGGTCGGGTTCGGCTGGAGGTTGGTAACACGGATCGGCGTCTTCTCGGACGTCAGGTCGCCGGCACCGCCGATGACCACAGGTGTGTGGTCAGTTCCTGGGCCACTGGTGACCGTCGGTCCTTCGCCTGGCTCGGGACAAAGGACGCCATTGATGCTGATGGTCTGGCTGAATGCAACGCTATTGCTGCAGTCGTCGGACGCCACCCAGGTGCGTTCGATGCCCCACGGGAGGCTGCAATCGAGGTCGCCGAAGATGTCGCCGGAGCCCATTACCGGGCTGCCCATGAACTCCCCGCTGAAGCGGAGCCAAGCGCTGTAGCCGTAGTTGGTGTTCTGGTTGTTGCCGCTCTCGCCGAATTGGCCCGCATAGAAATGGTTCTGCGGGGAATGCGAAAGAGACAGCTGACTGCCGCTGTAAGCCCCGATGCCAGTCAGGGTTCCGGACTCCATGATGCGGTACTCCCAGGCTTCGTGGTTGTCGACCAGGTCATTGCCACAATCGAGCTTGTAGCTCGTATTGGTGTTGCCCGATGGGGACTCGTATTCCAGCCACGCATCCCAATCCATCGCAGCGCCGTAGGTCACGTCGAGAATCCAACCTCCGCCACTGCCGTCGAGGGCCATCACCGTCTGATTCAGAACCCAAGTTCCGTTCGCCATATTCTGCACGAGACCGGCATCCTCCGCCGCATAGAACTCGGCCATACCGCCGATGCTGAACAACCGCAGGTTGTGCGGGTCATGCCCACTGCAAGTCTCCCCACCTTCAAAGGCCTCCGGCACAGAACTCAGACAGTAGGAGACGATGTCCCCGTCGGGGGCGTAATCACCGGTGTACACCTCAGTGAACGCGATGTCGACTTCCGAATCACAGTTGTCTAGCGCGACGGGCTCACACGGCTCCGGGAGTGTCAGGTCCCCATTAGGGTTGTCGCTGCAAACATCCTGGATCAGGCCGTTGTCCAAGTTGCACACGTCGGTGAACTGCGGAGCAATGGTATCGAGCACCGTGATGGACTGGGTCCAGGTGGCCACGCTGTCGTTGCCACAGGCGTCCGTCACCGTCACCGTGAAGGCGCGTTCGAAGGTGTAGCTGCCCTCCTTATCGGCATCGCAAGGCGCTCCGGGAACATCGGTTCCGAGATCTCCGCAATCGCAAGGGGAAACGGCCGGGCCATCCACATAGGCCACTTCTACGACAGCACTGCCGCTGCAGACGTCCGAGGCGGTAGCAGTGAGCCCTGCCAGACCGGCGAAGCTCGTGTCCACGTTGCAGTCCATATTCTGGTACACGGTCAGCTCCGTCACCCCGGCCAGCGTTAGGCTCGGCTTCCCGGTGTCTGACACATTGAACGTAGCACTGCAGGAGTCCACATTGTTGCAAGCATCGGTGGCATAGAACCAGACTGTGGCCGATCCCGTCGCCCCGCAGCCGTCACTGAGCCCGGTATAGTTGTGGGTCACCAAGGGCACACTGCAGTTGTCCGCAGCGGATGCCTCAGCCAACCAAGCCTCAATGGCCGCGACATTCCCCGCGCCATCGCACTCGACGGTGGTGTCGCTAGGACAGGTGATGCTCGGTGCAGTGTCATCGTTCACCGTCAGCACTTGGGTGCACTCCTTGGTCGTGCTGTTCGCACAATCGTCCGTGGCGGTGATGGTCCACTTGCGGTACACCACCATACTGCCCGGGCACGGGTACATCGTGCTGTCGGCATGGCTGATGGCCATGTCCAACACCGCATCACAGTTGTCCTCCTCGTTTGCGAAGGTGGCCATGCCATTGGTAGCCACTGAAGTGTCCGCTGCACAGAACGCGTCCACGCTCATCACATTGGAGCTGGGGCACACCGGGTCGAATTCAGGGTCCGTGGTGTCTTCGATGGTGAAGGTCGCCATGGTCGAGTCGACGTTGGCGCAGGCATCCGTGGCGTAGAATGTGACGTCAATCGACAGGTCGCAGGCGGTCAGGTCATGATCGGATGCGACATAGTCATTGGACCAGATCACCGCGCTGCAAGCGTCCGTGGCCGAGGCCCCCGCATGGCCGTCGAGCCAGGCTTGGATCTGGTCCAGATTGCCCGAGCCGTCGCACTCCGCCAAGGTGTCTGATGCCATGGTCAGGATGGTTGGCGCAATGGTGTCCACCACCGTGAAGACGGCCGTGGTACTGTCCACATTGGCGCAGCTGTCGGTGGCGTAGAATGTGACTTCAGCCATGCCCGTCTCGCCACAACCGTCAGACAACGCGGTGTAGTTGTGAGACCAGGAAATCCCGCTGCAGGACTCGGATGCCGAAGCGCCACCGAGGTTGGCCAACCACGCGGCCACATCGGCCGCATTGCCCAATCCGTCACACTGGACCACACTGTTGGCCGCGGCCATGTCGATGGACGGCGCGACCGTGTCGATGATGTTGATCATCGCGGTGCACGTGTTGGTGTTGCCGCAGTCGTCCACAGCAATAAAGGTGACCGTCGCTGCCCCCGTCAATGCACAAGCCGTGTCGATGGCCGTGTAATTGTGGGTGATGGTGACGTCGGCATCGCAGTTGTCCGCAGCGGAGACCGAAGCGAGGAAGGCCTCGATGTCCGCTTCGTTTCCAGCACCGTCGCATTGGACCGCGGTGTCGGCCGGACAGGACAGGACCGGGTCCAGGGTGTCGCGCACCGAGATGTTCTGGATGCAGGTCAGCGTGGTCTCGTTGTTGCACGTGTCCTTGGCCATGGCGGTCCACGTGCGGACGACATCATAGGTGCTGCCGCATTGGTCCGTCACGGCATCCACGTAGGTCAATGTCACGCTGGGCTCGTTGTCGCAATTGTCGGTGACAACGGTGGTGGCCATGCCCACGCTGCTCGTGGTGGTGTCCACCGTGCAGGTGGCATCGAGGTACAGCGTCGTGTCGCTCGGGCAGCTCAGGGTCAATTCCGGCGCGACGGTGTCGTAGATGTTGACGATCTGCTCCATCGTGATGGCATTCCCGCAGTCGTC
The DNA here is from genome assembly GCA_002683735.1 of Flavobacteriales bacterium. Next base: position 6,838 of record NYTZ01000120.1, on the reverse strand, counting down.
CACGGCCCGGTAAATGCGCAAGTAAGTGGCCGGACAGGCCCCGCTGACTTCCATGTTGGTCAGGATGGACAAGGCCACGTCGGTGTCGCAGGCATCCACGGCAGAGACGGCGTACAGGGAATCCGCATCGTAATCTTCGCAAGCGATGGCAATCGGCGAATCCAGCGTGATGACGGGGGCCAATTGGTCCTCCACCGTGATGGTCTGGACACAACTTGCCGTGTCCCCGGTCAATCCGCATTCATCCGTGGCGGCCGCGTAGAAGGTCCGCGTAAAGGTGTAGGAACCTTGCGCACTGCCATCATCTCCCGTGCAAGTGAAGACCGGCTCACTGTCGANGTAGAATTCGTCGAGGATTGGATTGGCATCGCAAGCATCGGTGGCGGTGGCGGTGGCCAGGCCCAANANGTCCACACCCGTCTCGATGGCACAGGTNCCATTGTCGAAGTTGCACGGGGCACCCCCGGTGCAGTCGATGTAGACGGTGGTGTCGTTGGGACAGCTGATGCTGGGTGCACCGGGAGCCGTGGTGTCCTCGATCAAGAACGTGGCCGCTGTCTGGCTGGCATTGCCGCACTCGTCGGTGGCGGTGAAGNTCACCAGCACTTCCCCCGTGGCGCCACAGCCGTCGCTCAGGCTTCCGGCGACGTAATCGTGGTNCCAGCTGACCGTGCCACAATCATCGGTGGCCGCCGCACCGCCATGGCTGTCGAGCCAGGCTTGCAGTTCCGTCGTGTTGCCGGCACCATCGCATTCGACCGTGTCGTTGACGGCCGCCACGCCGATGGCGGGCGATGTCGTGTCGACGATCTTGAAGGTGGCCGACGTGGTGGTCAAGTTGCTACAGGAGTCGGAAGCGGTGAAGACGACCGTCACTTCCGACGTCGCACCGCAGCTGTCCGGGGACGCCACGTAATCGTGGGTCCAGAAGACACCGCTGCACACGTCCGTCGCCTCAGCACCCCCTTGGCTGTTGAGCCAATCGTTGAAGGCCGCCACATTGCCAGCGCCATCACATTCGACCGTGCTGTCGGCCGCCATCGCGGAGAGGGTCGGCGGNGTCGTGTCTTCGATGACGAACATGGCCGCAGTCTCNCTCTCGTTGCCACAGTCGTCCATGGCCAGGAAAGTGACCGTCACCGCNCCAGTGGCACCGCAGCCGTCGCTCAAGGACACNCTGTTGTCGCACCCCGGATACTGCAGGAATCCGCGGTCGAGGCCATCCTCAAAGTTCTTGTTGAAGTTGCGCAGGGCGCTTCGGAGTTGGGAAGGCGTGAAGGCACTGCTGCATCCGCCCAGCACCTCATCGCTGATGGCGATGATCTCGGCCACTGTATATCCCGACAGCGCGCCCATGGTGAATNCGAGGTNGGCCAGTCGGAAACTGTCGTTGCTGTAGTTGCCGTCGGCNGCGTCAAAGCCCACATTGAGCTTGGCCGTCAACAGGTGCGAGACGAAGGCATTGTTCCAGCAGGTCGGATCCTGTGCATCCTGCGTCGGGTTGGTGCCCCCGTGGGTCAGCACGAGGTCTTCCGCCCCACCCGTNCAGGGCAGGTAGGTNTCTACGGCATCCGCCGAGGTGAAAACCAATTGGTAGCCGGTACCGCAACCTGCGGTCACCCCATTGGGGAAGACAGAAGCGAAGTTGGCATCNAGGTAATCGGAAGCGGGGGTCGAATTGGCGGCGCCCAAGGCAGACTGCCGGTAGGTGTTGAATTCACCCGGCTCAGTGTCGCATCCGTAGTTGTGNAACCACGTCNCCTCGCTGCACGCCTCGGAGGCCACGGCCCCGCCGTGGTTGTCGAGCCAAGCCTGCAACTGGGCGATGTTGCCCACGCCATCGCATTCGACCGTGTCGTTCATGGCCTCGGTCGTGANCTCCGGTGCAAGCAGGTCTTCGATGGTGAAGGTCGCCGTCGTACTGTCTACCAATCCACAAGCATCCATGGCATAGAAGGTGACCGTCACCGCACCGGTGGCACCGCAATCGTCGCTGAGGGTGGCGTCCGTGTGGGTCCAAGTCACGCCGCTGCAGGCATCGGTGGCTGAAGCACCGCCGTGGTTGGCGAGCCAGGCGTTGAGTTGTGCCATGTTGCCACTGCCGTCGCACGCTGTGGCCGTATCGGCCGCTGCCAAGCCGATGACCGGGGCCATCGTATCCTCGACAACAAACGTGGCGGTGCTGGTGCTGGCGTTGCCGCAACTGTCCGTGGCCGTGAAGGTGACCGTGGTGGAACCGGTGGCTCCGCAGTCGTCGGAGAGTCCCGTGTGGTCGTTGGACCAGGACACCGGACCGCTGCAGTCGTCCGTTGCCACCGCACCGCCTTGGCTGTCGAGCCAGGCTTGCAGCTCGGACGTGTTGCCCTCGCCATCGCACTCGACCGTGTCATTCTGCGCGGTGGCCGNNAGGATCGGCGCNGTGGTGTCCACGATCTGGAAGGTCGCCGTGGTGTGGCTCTGGTTGGTGCAGTCGTCGACCACCGTGAAGGTGACCGTGACTGCTCCCGTAGCGCCGCAACCATCATTGAGCGCCGTGAAGTCATTGGACCAAGTCACATTGCCACAATCGTCCTGAGCCGTGGCGCCGCCATGGTTGGCCAACCAATCCGCGAGCTCGTCGGCATTGCCTGCGTTGCATTCGGTCAACGTGTCGCTGGCCGGGGTCAGGATTTCGGGCGCAATGGTGTCGCGCAGGTGCACCAGCTGGTGCACCGTGGTCTGCAGTCCGCAAGCGTCCGTGGCGGTGTATTCAATTTCGAACGCACCCGGAGAAAGGCATCCGGCACTGAAGACCGTACAGCTTGCCTCCAGCGTGACCTCACCGCACACATCCTCAGCGGACACGGCCCCCAGGTTCAACAGGGTGTCGATGTTGCAATCCCAGTTGTAGCAATCGATGACGAAGGGGGTCAAGGCCAAGATGGACGGTGGCGTGGTGTCCTCAATGGTGAAGATGGCACTCGCCGTGCTGGTGTTGCCACAGGCGTCGGTGATGGTGAAGGTCACNGTGTCTGCCCCCGTGGAACCGCATTCTCCGACCAGGTTATGCGCATCAGAAGACCAGGACACGGTACCGTTGCAGTTGTCGCTGGCGGCTCCACCGGCCTGGTTGGCCACCCAGGCTGCAAAGTCTTCCGCATTGCCAGCCCCATTGCACTCCACGACGGTGTCCATCGGCAGGACATCGAAGACGGGAGCAATGCTGTCAAGCACGGTGATGGTCTGGTCACACATGGCCGTGTCGCGGCGTTCGCAGTAGTCCTCAGCCACCACGGTCCAGGTTCGGATGAAGGAGTAGGAACCGGTGCAGATCAAGGTCGGTGCTCCGTCGCTGTAGCTCAATTCATGGGGCGGCGCATCGGTGCAATTGTCCGTGCACACCACCNCCGGAGTTCCGGCCANNGACGTGTCCACGGCGGCCATGCAACCCGCGTCCACCTCAACCGTGTAGTCGGCGGGACAGGTCAGGGCAATGCTCGGAGCGATGTCGTCGAAGAGCTGGACGTACTGTTCCGCGGGTTCGCTGCGGTTGCCGCAGGAGTCGATGGCCGTCCACACCCGCATCCACGTGCCTGGACATCCACCCGACATCATGTAGGCTTCGATCTCGTAGCGCACACCGGAACAGTTGTCAGTGGCCGTGATGGGCGTCTTGGTCGGATCGGTGGGGTCCTCCATCAACTCGCAGGAGACGAATTCATAGGGGATGTAACTGTTCCAGGTCGGCGCCAGGGTATCCAGCACCGTTACATTCTGCAGTGCGGTCGTGCTGTCGATGAGACCGCAGGCATCCACGGAAACGATTTTCCAGGTCCGGGTGAAAGTGTAGCCGCCATCACAAGAACCGGAGCTGGCATCGCTGTAGGTGATGGTCGAGACCGGAACTGCGTCGCAGTTGTCCGTTGCGGAACCCATTGCTTCTCCGATGGCCAACGTCGTGGTGTCGACGAAACAGGTGGCATCCGCGTACAATGTGGTGTCATTGGGAGCGGTCAGGGCCGGCACCGGGAGGGTGGTGTCGACGACTTGGAAGGTGGCCTGCGTGGAATCGGCATTGCCGCACGCGTCGGTGGCCACGAACCACACGGTAATGCCTCCCGTTTCGGCACAAGCGTTGCTGAGCTCGGCCGGATTGGGGTGGTAAGACCAGTCCGCATCCCCTACCGGACCGCTGCAGGCATCCGTTGCGGAAGCCCCGCCGTGGTTGTTGAGCCAAGCCGTGAGTTGGTCTCCGTTGCCGGCACCGTCGCACTCGGCACTCGTGTCCGAGGCCATCACAGTGATGGTGGGCGCAAGGGTGTCCTCAATGGTGAAGCTCGCCTCGGTCGAGTCCGCATTGCCGCAGGCGTCGGTGGCCACGAACCAGACCGACACTGTCCCGGTCGCCGCGCAGCCTTCGCCGAGGGCGACGAAATCGTCGGACCACGTCACTGCGCTGCATGCGTCAGTGGCGTTGGCCCCGCCGTGGCCTGCAAGCCAAGCGTTCAACTGGGCGGTGTTGCCGCTGCCATCGCATTCGGTCGTGGTGTCCTCTGCCGCAGTCAACAACGGTGCCATCGTGTCGACAATGGTGAAGGTGGCCGAGACGGACTCCACGTTGCTGCAGGCATCCGTCGCGTAAAAGGTCACCGTGGTGGAACCCGTCTCCCCGCAACCGTCGCTCAGGGCGCTGTGGTTGTGGCTCCAGGTCACCTCGCCACAGGCCTCGGTCGCGGTCGCGCCGCCATGGCCTGCCAACCACGCCTCAAACTGGGTGGTGTTGCCGCTGCCATCGCATTCTACAGTCGTATCCGATGCGGCCGTCAGCGCGGGCGCAGTGGTGTCCTCGATGGTGAAGGTGTAAGACACAGACGCCGTGTTGCCGCAGTCATCCTGCACGGAGAAGGTGTACGTGGTCGTGGAGGTGTGGCCACAACCTTCGATCACGTCCGATTCCACAGGCGGTTGCCAGGTTGCCGTGCCGCAGCCATCTGCGGCCGTGGCCCCGGCGTGGCCATTCAGCCAGGCGTTGAGCTCGGCGACATTGCCGCTCCCATCACACTCGACAGTGGTGTCCGCACCTGCGGTGATGACCGGAGCCACCGTGTCCACGACGTAGATGGTCTGCACGAAATCCGCGATGTTGTCCGTGCAATCGGTCGCCACCCACTGGCGCAGGATTTGGTAGGTGCCGGTGCATTGGGCATTGAGCCCTACCACTTCGGTAAACATGAGCGTGTCCAATTCGCAGTTATCCGTGGCCGTCACCTCGGCCGTTTCCGGCAAGCTCTCCTCACAGTAAACGAGGACGCTGTCGGCGGGAAGGCCCGCGAGCACCGGCTTCGTCGTGTCGAGTGCAGTCACCACTTGGACGAATTCATTGGCTTGGCCACAGGCCAAATCGACCCAGGTATAGCGCAACGTGACCTGCTGGCCTTCGTTGTTGGCCACCTGATCGGCCGTGGGGCACCCGTTTCTCGAACTCCCGGTGTTGCAATCCAGATCGACGAGCACATCGCCCTGGGCACCTTGGATGGGCAGGCCGTTCATGGTCCCGCTGTAGCTGAACCAGCCTCCAGCGCCAAGGTTGAGGTTGCGGTCGTTGGCGGCCTCTCCCACCTGGAACCCGAAGTATTCCGAAGAGGGCGCATGGTTCAATTGCAGGACCGTACCGGCCAGATTTCCAGCATTGTCCCCGACCAAGAGGCTGGTTCCTTCCTCCATGGTGTAGATGGTCCATTCGTCGGTGGTGGCGGTGGGCAGCGGCGCGGCCACGCTCTTGTAACCGCCATTCCAATCGGCACCGGAAACACCATTGGCGTAGTTGATGAAGACGTTGAGCAGGGCGTTAGGGTCATTGACATCCGCAACCTGGCCTTCCACACGTGCCGTTCCGTCGCCGTACTGGAGCAGGCGCAACCCTTCTCCGGCCGGTACGAAGAACCGGTCATCGAGGGGGTCGCCGTTGACGTCCATGAGCACGATGGCCCCGTCATCGCCGTCGCCCACGGCCGTCGTGGCCGTGCAGGTAGTCACGGCGAGGCGCTCCTGGTTGGTGGAGCATCCCGTGATCATGCCCCGGCTCGGCACCACCCCTTCCAAACAGCTGTCCGGTAAGTCGGTCACGCATTGCACGCTGTAATCATCGATGCTCGCATCGAAGGTCACGTCGAGGTCACAAGCATTGCAGACGCCATTTCCATCGGCGTCGAGACAAGCTTCCACGTCGTCGAGCAAATAGCTTTCGGACCCATCTGCCCCGGAAATCCGAACCACAACAGACAAGCCAATCACGTCTCCTGCGCTCAAGCCATTGAGGGGAACACTGTAGGTGGCGTCGCGGGTGGTGTTGTTGCCGTCTCCGAAACCGTCCACATGGCCCGCGGCGGAGAACAGGGTGCCCCCTGACACGCCATTGACCTGATAATCAATGCTGATGGAATCGAAATACGCCCCTGAGTTTTCGTGCCCTCCTTCACTGCGGACGTTGCCGCTCAGGACGATGTCTCCGTCGGACGGCATGGTGAATTGGGCGTTCCACACTTCGGACCCATCGGGGTAGTGATTACTGAATCGGATGTAGGTGTCTCCGCCCACATCGGACAAGCTTGAGATGCCATTCTGCGGAATGCCACATGCCGGCCCCAAGGCCCAATTGCCATCGGCGGGCACGTAGCCCACGCCCTCCGGTAGGCAGAGGTCGGTGGCATCCAGCGGTGCTTCGGCTTCAAAGTCCTCGGTGTAGAGGTTCTGGGCGGAAACCGAGGCACACATGGCCAGCATCGTGACCATCAGAGAGGAGAAAAAATGTGGACGCATTCAAGGCAGATTTAGTCGCCTTGAAAGTGGCAAACGCCGC
>NYTZ01000119.1 GCA_002683735.1 Flavobacteriales bacterium | reverse complement strand
GGGGTATCGGCCTTCTCTGCCAAAAGTAGCACTGGGATTTTCCCGCCCTGGATCGCGGTACTCAAGAATGGCTGGATCGAACTCTGGTCAGTAAATACATTCACCAAGTCTTTCGGGAGAGTGTCGAGCACGTGATCTCTTGCCGCGTCGGAGGTGTCGAAGTCGCTGAACTTGGCCTTGAGCCCGACCGGCTTGGCGCGCCAGGACGGGGTTACGGTTGGGGGTGGTTTTCCCGTGTCAGGTACTGCTCTTCAAAAGCGGTCCTGCGCAAGGAAGTACGCAATGTCCAGAGGGCTTCTTCTTGGAATTGCATCAAGGAAATGAGCACCTGAGCTGTGACTTCGTCTCCGGCATGTTGCGCCTCTGTGACCAGCATCCTTTCTTCTTTAAGGATGTGGGTGAGGGACTCGCGAAGCATCCGGGTACAAGCCCGATAATGAAGCACGCCGTCGGTGGCACTCAGGGTCGACAACTCCAGACACTCGGCCATGGTGGACAATGGGCGAGATTCAAGACAACGGACGCGTTTGCCCAAGGCTTCCGTCGCGGTTTCCGCGTGTTGGACGAATGCAGGAAGCATGTCGGTCATGGCCGGATATTGTTCGCCCCATCCGTTCCATCGGGCACTGCGCGCATTGAACCGAAGCATTTCAAAATCGGCAAGCAGACGGTTGATTTTGGGAACGAGCCTTTCGGCCCAGCTGCGGTCCAGTTGATTGGAGAGGGTCGGGCTCATGGAGGTCATTGGAGGTGTGGGGTTGCGTGAATCGGGTGGAGGCAGTGGGAAGCTGAATCCAATTCCCTCTTCCTGAAATGACGGTGGTCATGTCCAAGAATGACGTTTGTCAGTTGTGCGTCACGGCGAACACCACTGCCCCTTGTTGTGTAGCTTTTTCAGTGCTCTTCAAAATGAAACATCCTTTCCGCCCCGAAGTCCTGGTGGTTTTCCTTGTCCTGGCTTCCATGGCCCTCCTGTCCAATTCGAGTGGTGTCGCCCACCAGCAGAACAAGGACCGGACGGGAGCACCGGGCAGTGACATCCCTTGCCAGCAGTGTCATGGTGGCGGCAACTACGTACCCACAGTTCAGGCATTCCTCGTCGTAGATGGCGACACCGAAGTGCTCGACTATGTGCCGGGAGCCGTTCACACCCTTGTGGTCAATGTGAACAGCTCAGGCAACCCTGCCGGGTATGGAATCCAGGGGACCATTCTGCTTGCGGACAACAACAACGCCGGGGAATTGGTCGACCAGAATTCCACCGATTGCATTTGGCTCGACGAAGTTGAAGGACGGCACATTTTCGAACAGAATGACCTGTGTGCCTCCGGGGTCTTTGAAGTGGAGTGGATTGCACCACCTGCAGGCAGTGGTCCGGTCAGCGTGTACGTTTCGGCAATCGCCGTCAATGGAAACAGCACTTCTTCTGGAGATGTGTATGAAGGCGCCCAGTTCCAATTCAATGAAGGGGTGGTTGGTGTCGAGGAATTCCGCGGGGAGTGGGTCCGACTGTCCAGAAATGTGAAGGGCAAGCTGGGGTTGAATCTGGATACGCCCGTCCGGTGTTCGGTCTTCGGAGCCGATGGCCGGGTGTTGTTCGACGAGCCTATGGCAGCGGGGGAATACCAGTTGCAGCTGCAGACCGGTGGCTGGGTGGTGGTCCGGTGCATGACATCAGCGGGTGCTACCTTTACTCAACGCATTTGGATGAACCCATGAACCCTCGCTTTTTCCCGCTCTTCTTTTTCACGGCGCTCGCAGTTGCATCGCTGATTGGCTGTACCCCTTCTCCAGAGGGGCGCGCATCCAGTCTGGCAAACGTTGAAACCGACCCAATGGGGTTGGATTCCACTTCTGCGCAAGTCCTCGGTGTGGTCAATGATCTCTTTCAGGCCATGGAGGCCAGAGATTCCGTGCGCATTCGAATGGCCCTTCACCCAGAGGCGAGCTTGACCAGTGTCAATCTCATGGGAGATGCACCCAAGGTGGGACAGATGGAAGGAGATGCATTTGCCAGTGCTATCGGGAAGCCCGGGCCTGCTTACATCGAGCGGATGATCGACCCCATTGTCCATCACGACGGGGATTTTGCTGAGGTATTCACAGCCTATGATTTCACCGTTGGAGATTCACTCAGCCACTGCGGCCACGATGCTATTCAACTCGTGAGAAGCGAGGGCCAGTGGCGGATTCTTGGAATCACATACACCCGCACTGCATGCAACTGAAGCTTCCTTTTTTTTTGATGCGTTCTGTTTTGACCCTTCTTGGATTCCTTGCCTTCGCATCGAGCGCCGTGGGCCAGGAAGGCGACATTGAAGCCCAGAGTCTGCTCAAGTTGAACCTGAGTGATTGGTACTGGGCACGCTATGAATTGGCCTTCGAGCATGTGCTCAATGCTTCGACTTCCGTGCAGTTTGCCTTTGCCGGCATTGGCGCTGAGGAGAGCTTCACCAATTACTATTACAACTACGATTTCGGCTCCGATGCCGCGGCCGATATGGACATTGTGCACGGAGGTTGGCGTTTCACGCCCGAAATCCGGCGATACGCTTGGGTCTACGGCGGGATGCCCGAAGGGGTGTTCGTCAGCGTGCAGGGCCGCGTAGAAAGTTGGAACCTCACCATTGACGAGGATGTGGATGATCTGGATGGTTTTCCGGCCAACCAGTACCAAGGAGAGTTGGACGGAGAGTATAGCCAGTTTCACTGGGGTGGCGGCGTCATGGTGGGATACCAGTGGTACAGTGACAATGGCATCAGCATTGAAGTCTACACGGGACCGATGTTCCGCAGTTACTCGCGAAACTGGTCGCCGACACGGAACCTGTCCGTGGACGACCGGGAAAGCTCAGAGGACAGCCTCGAACTGCGCGTCTTCAATTCCTCCCAATGGAACACTTACCTCACGGCCAATAGCGGACCGGGTTGGCGTTTCGGCATGACGGTCGGCCTCGGTCTGTGATCTGTGGCTGATGATGATTGTCATCTGAGAAGGTGACGAGCGTCACGCTGCACCGTTCAGGCTTTGTACAGATTGGAGTCTGAACATTGGCAATGCGCCAAGCGCATGACAAGACAGGTTTTGGTTTGGTGGCCCGGGGCGAACGCGTCCCGGGCCATCTCTTTACACCAATGTTTGTCGGTAGATTCGAAGCATGATTGGCCGCAAGTTGACCCGCATTGCACTGTTTTTGGGTGCAGCGCTCCTCGCCGGAATCGGATGGAGTCTACTGGAACGCCCCCATCGGGACATCGGCGCCGAAGCGGCCCGATTCAAAATGGTTCCCGAGGAGCTCGTGGGGAAGTTGGCTGCGGGAGACTCCAGCTCCATGGCGTATTTGGATGCCGTTGTAGAGTTGTACGGGGTCGTTGAACAGGACGATGGGGATCGGGTCGTGTTGAAAGGAGGCGTGGTGGCGACGTGGGATTCTACCCGAGCCCACCGGAGATTGGAAGCCGGAGAGCTGTTGAGACTGAAAGGCAGGGTGACCGGGTATGACGACCTTTTTGCCGAAGTCCGGATGGATGGACTCGTACTTTTAAATCAAGTGCCATGAACAGGATGACGTTATCTCTTTTGTTGGGCTTGGCAGGATTCACGACACATGCCCAGCAGGCTTCCGCCCCGTATTCCTTCGAATGGGAAGTGGTGGCGGTGGACAGCATTCCCAGTATGACCACGGCGCGGCTGTATGCGGTCCTCGTCAATCCCCAGGACTACTTGACCTCCGTGTCAGGGTGGGATGAAATGGAAGGTCGTGTGGAGACCACGACATCCTTCTACCAGGACCCGGATGGTTGGGCCACCCCGAACAACAACAACCCATTGCTGTATGACATCCTGCCAACGTTGCGGTACGACACGTGGGTGACGATTGGAATCGATGCTGCACCAGTGGGCGCAGAGGGGGAGATTCCGGTGGGTCTGTTTCCGCCGGAAACCAGCTATTGGGTGGATGAATTCGAGGCGGGGGAAGACCTGGTGATGGACATTGATGGTGCTTGGTTTGTGACCCTTGGGAGTTCCAACGGGACCGCTGGGGACGACCTCCGCGTTCTGGTCGGACAATTCACCACCGATGGGGTGATCTCCGGGTACTTGAACCTGCAGGTGTTTTCGAATGGGGTGGCGTCGGATGAATTCATGGACGACGTGTTTTCCATTTCCATCCCGGAATTCGATGGAGGAGCGCTGTCCAACTTGGAGAACCCGGCGGAGGTCTCATGGTGGGTCCAGCCTGAAGGGGACCGATACCGCCACCGGTTGGATGAGCCTTGTCATTGGATTCGATATGACCTGATGGGCCGTGAGCTGGACTCCGGCAGAGCGCTGGATGGCCGTTTCCTCACGAAAGGCGGAATCGTTCATGTGGTGAGCGAGCGGACGGGCCAGGTCCACCGCCGCTGGTTTCCTTGAGGACGCGAACGAACTCGCTGTTTGAGAACGGGCCTACACGCCTGAGCGGCACTAGCTTGCGTACAGATACGATTCGCTTACACCGCTCTCTTGGACATGACGATTGAAACGGCCCGCAAACGATGGTTCTCTCATGGCGCTACTGGATTCCTCCTCATTGGATCGGGGGTGTCCGTGACGTTGGACGCGGCCATGCGCCGCATCACCGATACCCATTGGGAAATCTGGGTAGGTGAAGGCACTCTAGGCTTGGTCCTGCTGATGGCGGGAATGGCCTTTTTCGGAAGTGCTGTGCGGTATCTGGTGCACATGGACCGCATCGCGGAATACGCCCAACGTCGTGCCCGTCAACGGGCACGGAAACAGAACGCCCAGGCCCATCAGGAGCGTGAGGCGGCCGCGAAATCCCGGAAAAAAGAGGCGTCGTCGTCGCCAGCGGACATGTTTAGTTGAGTTGTACATCTCCAAATCAAAAAGGCGCCTCCGGGCGCCTTTTTTGATGAAGTCCAGCCCCGATTAGAGGTGAATGACTTCGTCGTAGGCGGCTGCGGCCGCCTCCATCACCGCCTCACTCAGGGTGGGGTGAGGGTGGACCGTCTTGATCATCTCGTGACCAGTGGTCTCGAGCTTGCGGATGGCGACAATCTCCGCAATCATCTCCGTGACATTGGCGCCAATCATGTGGCCGCCGAGCAGTTCGCCATACTTGGCATCGAAGATGAGCTTGACAAAGCCGTCCTTATGCCCAGCTGCGCTGGCCTTGCCCGATGCACTGAAGGGGAACTTGCCGACCTTGATGTCCATGCCTTCCTTCTTGCACGCCTCCTCGGTCTTGCCCACACTGGCGACCTCTGGGAAGCAGTACGTGCACCCGGGGATGTTGCCGTAATCGAGGGGCTCAACATCGTGGCCCGCAATCTTCTCCACGCAGAGGATGCCCTCAGCACTCGCCACGTGGGCGAGGGCCGGTCCGGGGACGCAATCGCCGATGGCGTAATAGCCGGGAATGTTCGTCTTGTAGAAATCGTCCACGATCAGTTTGCCACGATCGGCTGCAATGCCGACTTCTTCGAGGCCAATGCCGTCAATGTTGGACACGACGCCCACAGCGCTCAGCACCACGTCGGCTTCGAGCACTTCTTCGCCCTTCTTGGTCTTTACGTGGACCTTGCAGCCCTTGCCCGAGGTGTCCACCCCCGTGACCTCGCTGGAGGTCATGATGTTGATGCCGGACTTCTTGAAGCTCCGGGCGAGCTGCTTGCTCACTTCCTCGTCTTCGACGGGCACGATGTTGGGCATGTACTCCACAATGGTGACCTGCGTGCCGATGGCGTTGTAGAAGTAGGCAAATTCGACGCCGATGGCGCCGGACCCGACCACGACCAACTTCTTGGGCTGCTTGTCCATTGTCATGGCCTCACGGTAACCGATGATCTTCTTTCCATCCTGCGGAAGGTTGGGAAGCTGGCGGCTTCGGGCGCCCGTGGCGATGATGATGTGGTTGGCTTCGACGACCTGCTTGCCGCCCTCGGCATCGGTCACTTCCACCTTGCGGCCCGGCATCAGTTTTCCGTTGCCCATGATGACGTCAATCTTGTTCTTCTTCATGAGGAACTGAACGCCCTTGGACATGCCGTCGGCTACACCGCGGGATCGGGAAACCATGCCAGTGAAGTCAACCTTGGGCTTGGCCACGTTGATGCCGTAGTCGCCGGCATGCTCGATGTATTCGAAGACGTTGGCGCTCTTGAGCAGTGCCTTGGTCGGGATGCATCCCCAGTTCAGGCAGATGCCGCCTAGGGCTTCGCGTTCCACGACGGCGACCTTCATGCCGAGCTGGGAAGCGCGGATGGCGGTCACGTATCCTCCGGGGCCACTGCCCAGAACCAGAATATCGTACTTCATGATCGGTGTTTCGAAGGGTAAAAATAGGGGCCGTATTTTAGGGTTTATGCGCCCTGGCGAACCTTCTTTTCTGCTTTGCACCGCTTTGTCCCGTTTGACGCTGTGGACGGGTTGCATTCTGTCTTGTTTGTTTTCGTCGAATGCCCTTCTGGCTCAAGGCTTGGTCGAGGATCCGCCGGTTCCCCGTCAGGACGGCATCACGGTCCTGGCGCCGGATCGGGCTCATTTCCAGCTTCGGGCCCCGGCCAAGGACCATGTTCACTTGCGAGGTGACTTCAACGGTTGGGGCATTGAGGAAGACTTCCTCATGAACCGGTCAGTGGACGGGAACACGTGGTGGCTTGAGGTCAACGGATTGGACCCGGGGGCCTGGACGCGATTCCATTATCTCGTGGACGATACCGTGGAAGTGGCCGATCCTTTTTCGCCGCTCATCCTCGATCCGTGGAATGACGGCTACGTGTCGGCCGAGACGTTCCCGAATCTCCCGCCATTTCCCTCGCAGCAAGCGTTTTGGCCTGTTGGCGCCTTCCGCACCTTGGAGGAAGACTTTGTCTGGACGGACGCCGGATTCACCCGGCCCGCGCAGGATCGCTTGGTCATCTACGAATTGTTGGTCCGTGACTGGGACGCCGCGCGGGACTTTCTTGCGGTGACCGAACGCTTGGACCATTTGGAGTGGCTCGGGATCACGGCCATCGAACTCATGCCGGTCAGTGAATTTGATGGCAACTCGAGTTGGGGCTACAACCCCGGCCCACGGTTTGCCGTGGACAAGGCCTACGGCACAGCGGATGCACTCAAGAGATTGGTGAACGAGGCCCATGCCCGTGGCATCGCCATCATTCTGGACGTGGTCCCGAACCACAGTTTTGGCTTGGATCCCATGGTGCGGTTGTACCAGGACGCCAACAATGCTGCTTCAGCGGGCAACCCTTGGTTCAATCAGAATCAGGTGCATCCCTATGGATTGGGTTACGACTTCGATCACCAGGACCCATGGACCCGGGAGTTCTGGAAGCGGGTTCTGGATTTCTGGATCGATGAATTCCACGTAGATGGATACCGAATTGACCTGTCTAAGGGTTTGACGCAAACCAACACCCTTGGCGACGTTGGCGCATGGAACAACTATGACCAGAGTCGGGTGGACATCCTGTTCGACTACGGAAACCATGTTTGGACCCATCATCCGGGTGCTTACATCATGCTGGAGCATTTGGGGGACAACCCCGAGGAGACGGCGCTGGCCAATGGCGGATTCCTGCTCTGGGGCAAGCAGAGCTCCCAATTCGGGGAGGCGGTCATGGGCTATGGCGGAGACTTCTCCCAGGCTTCTTGGCAGGCACGGGGGTGGAACTGGCCCAACCTCGTGGCGTACATGGAAAGCCATGACGAGCAACGAGTGGCGCACGATCTGCTCAACTTTGGCAATGCCGCCGGGAACTACGACACCAAAGCGCTGGGCACGGCCATGGATCGCATGGGGATGGCCCATGCTTTCCTGTTGGCATTGCCTGGGCCGAAGATGATGTACCAATGGGGGGAATTCGGGTATGATGTTTCGATCTTCGATTGCCTGAATGGCACTTTTGCGGAAGGGTGCAAGCTGGATGAGAAGCCGGAGCCTTGGGCGGACAAAGCCTTGGAGCCGGAACGCCAGGGGCTGGCGCGCACGGTCAAGGCGCTTTGTGAGCTTAAGCGCGACGAGCCGGTCTTTGGGACTTACGATTACAGCATTGATTTCGGAGGATCGGGCAAACGGCTGCACCTGTACAGTCCGGACCAGAACGTGGTGCTGTGCGGCAACTTTGATGTGGTGGGGTTCGACATGGTACCGGGTTTTCCGCACACTGGCTTCTGGACGGATGCGCTGACGGGGGACAGCTACAATGTCACTGATCTCGGGGCTCCTTTCTATTTCGCACCGGGTCAGCATCACCTTTGGATGGACACGCCTGTGACGCCAGTTCCGGAGGACGATCCCCTCGCGTTGTCCTCAGATTGTGAGGATGCCGACGCCTTGAACTTCGGTGATGTGGCCCCGTGCCAGTACACGGTCCACATCGTATTGGACGCTTCCGATTTGGAAGCGGCCGGGGCGGTATCGGCTTCCGGACTGCACGTTGCGGGGTCTTTCCAGGGTTGGTCGCCAGGGTCCACCCCCTTGGTCCAAGATGCCGACGGGTTTTGGACGACTTCGTTCTTGGCCGAAGCCGGCGCCCTGATCGAATATAAGTTCATCAATGGCACCGGCTGGTCAGAGGCGGAGGCCGTTCCGTTGGGGTGTGGCGGTGCGGACGGATTCGGAGCATACAACCGTCAGTGGGTGGTCTCGGGTCCAGATCAGGTGGGGCCGTTCTGTTTTGGCGCCTGTGCAGCCTGCTCCTCCAACCTGGATTACCCGGGATGTACCGATGTCCTTGCATCGAATTTCGATGCGGACGCGACTGAGGAGGACGGTTCTTGCTTGTACAGCATGGTCTTTCAGGTGAACACGGCCAATCTGGACCCCGCCCCGGGTGTGGTGCACTTGGCGGGCAGTTTCCAAGGATGGGATGCGATGTCGACCCCCATGATCGACGAGGGAGATGGCCTCTGGGCCTTGCAAACGACNGTTCAAGGCGACGGACCGTTTGAATACAAGTTCCTGTCCGGGCCGGACTGGACTTTTTCGGAAGGGGTTCCTGAAGCCTGTGGCGTTCCCAATGGATTGGGCGGATTCAACCGTCAGGCGGCCCCCTCTCTCTCGCTCACCACTTTGCCGGTGGTCTGCTTCGGGGCTTGTGAGGACTGCGAAGAATCGGTGGACCCGGTGGATCCTGAAGATGGGGCTGACTTCTGTGGGCCGGGTACAATCTGGGATCCGGCTTTGTCCCTCTGCGTGGGCGTATCCGATGTAGGCTGCACCGAAGACTTGGACAACGATGGATTGGTCGGGGTGTCGGATGTCTTGACCTTGCTGTCGGCATTCGGGTCAGTCTGTCCTTGACGGGGCGGTCGACGGAATTCTTGCCAAAAGGCCCGCTGATGCGGGCTTTTTTGTTTGGAGGGATGGCAGAGCCCCGCTCCCCTTTGCAGGGCATCGGATTGTGGAGGTTTGGACTTGGTTTGTGCCCCATTCCATCAGGAAGCGCGATGCAGGGTTGCCCGTGAATGGGGGCCATCTGCAAGCTTGGGAATGGCGATGAATAGGCTGGTGAATGAATGCCCACGGTCTTGGTCCCGGCATGGCGAACCGGCGTCTGGATGCAAAAAAAAAAGGCCCGCCAATGCGGGCCTTTTTCATGGAGATGGGGAAGGCTTATTGCACGATGAGTGGGCAACGGAAAGTGCCTTCGCTGCTCATTCCTTTCACGAAGTAGGTGCCGGCTGCCCAGTTGGACACATCCAGCGCCATGCGGTGCTGGCCGGCGGCCAACTGACCGTCGTGCAGGACGGCGACCTCAGCGCCGCGGGCATCGAGCACCGCAATTCGGGCTTGTCCGGCAGCGTTCAAGTCGAGGTCCAACCAGCTCGTGGTCATGGCCGGCATGGGGGAGAGGGAGAATCCGCGAACCCAGTCCGCGTCCACCACTGCATTGGCGGCACTGCTGAAGCGAAGGATGGGCAGGATGTCACCGCCTTGACCGAACTCGTCGCCAATGGTCATGTCGAGCACGTCATTGGACTGGAACTCCACTCCGTCCACCCAGAGGCGGAAGCTGATGTTGGCGGGCTGCTCGAGCATCACCGCCATCTGGGCGCCGGACCACCCGTTCACGTCGAGGACCGGGCGTGCTGCAACACAGGTTTCTCCGTCGAAGGCACCGATGTAGGCTTCACCATCCACAGGGGCTTCGTCCAAACGGATTTCAGCGGCCAAGGCAGCTGCGAACGGGGCGCGAACCACGTTCCATCCGGTCATGGTCTCGGCAGGAGAAGCACTGCGGAGTGCTGCGAGGGCCATCCCGCTGCCCTCACCGGCAGCCTGCGGGTAGGTCAGTGTGGCGGCTTCGAGCAACCGGATCCAGTAAGAACGTCCCGGCTCGAGCTCCAGCAAGCTGTTGAATTCGTTGGGGTTGGCCGGGTTCCAAACCGTTCCGTTCTGGCCGTCGATGACGGTTCCAACGGCGCCGTCGATGGAAGCCAATGCATCCGCCACAGCCATCGCGGCTTGCGGAACATATCCAATGATGTTCCAGCCTTCGTTCAGGTCAAGCGGGGTGTTGGCGGCGTCGAGTGCAGCACCGGTGCTGCCCCACAGCTCGGTCTCTTCCACCTTGATGACATATCCCGCGGCGTCCGTGTGCATCTGCAAGGAGTTGAACACGCTCGGGATGCCGGGCGTGTAGCTGCCGCCAAGGGCGAACGCGTCATCGCCAAGCACCTTGAGCAGGTTGCCTTCGAGGGCGTCTTCGAACAAGCTGGAAATGGCGTAGTCGTCCGGCGTAACGTTGGTGGACACGTAGTTCCAGCCTTCCATGAGCTCCACTTCGAGGGTGATGTCGGCGCAGTTGGCATCGAACATCAGAGGGTCGGCGAAGGAACCGTACTCACCGAATTCCATGGCCTCCAACTCGGCATCGATGCTGCAGGTGCTGCATTCGTCCTGGTTGAAGAAGACAAAGTCCACCATCTCCATGCCGCCAGCGAGGTAGACGGACATGTTGATGTAGGTGGCACCTTCAAATTCGATGATGTCACCTTCACCGCGGAGTTCACCATCCACGTAAGCAGCGACCGCATCATCCAAGGCAGCCACGTCGCCATCCACTGTGATCAGCGCAAGCACCGTGGCCACGCTCGGATAGGTCACAGGATCTCCCCAATCGGGTGCGCAAGGGTATTCACAAGAGCCATCGTTGTCGGTGGCTTCCGCGTCATAGTTGAGCGCTTCCGCGTCCGTGCAGCCTCCGATTTCATCTTCGTTGCAGATGCCGTCGGCGTCGTCGTCGTTCAAGCAGTTTCCGTCGCAGTCTAGGTAATCGGCAGCGGGGTAGGCGCAGGATTCATCATCGATGCTGGCGCCAGCGTCGTAATTGCAGGCCATGGCGTCGGTGCAGCCTGCGCAACTGGTCAGGTCGCAGGACCCATCGTCGATGGTGGCTGCATCATCGTAGTTGCAGGCGTTGCTGTCCGTGCATCCGGCACAGCTCAGGTATTCGCAGGACCCATCGTTATCGGTGGCGTCCCCATTGTAGTTGCAAGCGGCACTGTCCGTGCAGCCGGAGATTTCATCTCCGTCGCAGATTCCGTCGCCATCGGCGTCCGCAAGGCAGTTTCCGTTACAGTCGAGTCCGGCGTCCGGGTAGGTGCAAGAACCGCTGTCCGTGGTGGCTTCTGCATCGTAGTTGCAAGCCATTGGATCGGTACAACCGACATTTTCGTCTTCGTCGCAGATGCCGTTCTCGTTGATGTCGTTGAGGCAGTTGCCGTCGCAGTCTAGGTTGTCGGCTGCGGGGAAGGTGCAGCTTCCGTCGTCGTTGGTGGCATCGGCGTTGTAGTTGCAGGCTTCAGTCTGCGTGCACCCTTCGATTTCATCTGTGTCGCAAATGCCATCCGAGTCGGCATCGTTTAGGCAGTTGCCATCACAGTCGAGGTTGTCGGCCGCGGGGAAGATGCACTCGCCAGCGTCGGTGGCGTCGGCGTTGTAGTTGCAGGCTTCAGTCTCTGTGCACCCTTCGATTTCATCTTCGTCGCAGATGCCATCTCCGTCGGTGTCGTTGAGGCAGTTGCCGTCACAGTCGAGACCGGCGTCCGGATAGGAACAAGGGCCGGGATCGGTTGCGGTTTCGTTGTAGTTGCAAGCGGTGATGTCCCCGCAGCCAGGCTCTTCGTCGCCGTCACAGATTCCATCGCCGTCGGCGTCAGCGAGGCAGTTGCCGTCGCAATCGAGACCTTCGCCTGGGTAGGTGCAGGAACCGTCGTCTTCGGTGGCTTCTGCATCGAAGTTGCATGCCACGGCGTCGGTACAACCTGGCGTTCCACCCGCCTCCGGGAAGGAGAAGGTGGGACGGTTGCCGTCCACGAGCACTTCGTTGGTGCCTTCTCCATTGATGAAAATTTGCGTGTAGAACTGGAGTTCGATGTCTCCGGTGGTGGTGAATTGCCCCGCCAAAACCTTGAGGTCGGGACCGGCCACACCATTGGCATCTCCGTTCAGGACATACCATGCTCCACCGATGAGGTCGTCGATGGCGATGTTGCCGCCGGGCAATCCACCTCCCGGATCAAAAACGGTGGTCCAAGGGTTTCCTGAGGCTTGTACCGTCGCAACGGCAGCCTCTCCACCCACAGCATCGGGAACGCCCTCCAGACCGATGGTCACCCAGCTGTCGTAGGCGAGGTCAGGATACACTCCGAAGAGCAAGCTGTTGATTCCATTCGGCGTAGCGCCGCCCAAAACAGCCTGATAGAACATTCCCGTTGTGGAATTGACGTATGTAGGATTGTTGGCGTCACCGGAAATGGAGCTGAGGAAGTCGTCCTCATTTTCCATGGTGACGTAGGCCCGGTAGCAGGAATATCCGCTCAAATCCGTCACACCTAGGGCGCCGACGAGGGGTCCGATGTTCTCGGAGACAACCTCGACTTCGAGGCCGTACTGCTGGGCTTGGGTTTGAACGCTGAAAAGAAGGGCCGTAAGCAGGCCGAGTAAACGAAGGCGCATGTTGTGATTCAACTTGGTGTGAAAGCAGTTTCAACTCTCAAGTTGCGTTGATTTTCTCGAGTTTGAAACCCCGTTCGTGAATTCACCGGGGGCACATTATCTACATTATGTTGTGTTTATACAGAACAAAAATGCCGCCCCTCTAAGGGCGGCATTTCGGTTTCTCAAAGGGTCAGGATCACTCCGTGACCAGCAATTTCTTGACCATCATGTACTGGGAGTTCGACAACCGGATCTGGTACATGCCGCTTTCTAATTCATCTGCAGCAATCTCCAGCGAGTGGTTCACGCCGGGCGCGGCCATGCCGTCGAAGAGTTCCTGCACGAGCAGACCGTCCATGGTGAACAGCGTCACGGTCACCCGGCTGTTGCCGGTTACCTCGAATCCGAGTTGGCTCCAGTCGTTGGTCGGGTTCGGCTGCAGGTTGGTCACCCGGATCGGCGTCTTTCCGGTGGTGATGTCACCCGCACCGGACAGGATGGCTGGGCCGTGGTCCAGTCCGCTGTTGCCGGACAACTCGGCATCGGGGTCAACGAGACAGTCGCCGCCATTGACTTCTACCGTGTAGCCGAATTCATTGGTATTGCCACAGTCATCCACGATTGTGTAATCCCGTTCGATGGCCCACGGCAGGCAGCAGTCCATTTCACCGAAGAAGTCACCGGATCCCATGACCGTCAGGTTGTTGAAGTTTCCGCTGTAGTTGAACCAGCCGCTGTATCCATAGGCGTCGTTCATGTTGTTGGCACCGAAGCCGATCTGGAAGGCGTAGTACTGGTTCGCCGGAGCGTGTGTCAAATAGAACGCGGAGCCCTGGTAGGAGCCGGTTCCGACAAGCGATCCGTTCTCGAGGATGCGGTACGCCCAGTTTTCATGGTCGTCGATGATGTCCGCGCAATCCCGCTTGAAGCTGGTCGGAATGTCCTGGTTGCTCCAAGCATCCCAATCCATGGCGCTGCCATACGTGGCTTCGATGTCCCATCCGCCGCCGGAGCCGTCGGTGGCCATCACACTCTGGGTGAGCACCCACGTGCCGTCGTTGCGGTGTTCGATGATGCCTGGAGACGTGGCGATGTAGAATTCGGCACCGCCCGGAAGGTTGAACATCCGTAGGCTGTGCGGCGTGAATCCACTGCAGGTCTCGCCATCTGCGAAGGCGGTCGGGGTCACCGAGGTACAGAACCGGTCCACTGTCTCCGTGGGGGCGAAGTCGCCCAGGTAGAGCTCCGTGAAGGTCAGGTCCACTTCGGTATCGCAGTTGTCCTGGTATCCCACTGCACAGGAGTCCGGCACGAAGACCACGCCGGATTCGTCCACGCAGCAGGCGCTGACGATGCCGTTGTTGACGATGCCACAGGTCTCGGTGAACTGCGGAGCGATGTTGTCGTTGACCTGGATCATCTGCTCGACCACTGCGGTGTCCGCATTGCCGCACGCGTCCGTCGCAATCACCGTGAACGTCCGAAGCAGGCTGTAGTCGCCCTGGGCAAGGGAATCGTCGGTAGCGCAGCCGTATTCGGGCTCCCCATCCACGTAAGTGACGGCGATGTCCACGTCGTCATCGCAGGCATCGAAAGCAGAAGCTGTCACGAGGCCCAAGGAGTCAGCGCCGAGGTAAACGTCACAATCCGCGGTCTGCTCCACCATGGCGTCTTCCGGAGCCGTCACGGTGAGCTCGGGCGCCGTTTCGTCAACGATGGTGATGGTTTGCACTTGGCCTGTGCTTCCGACGTTGCCGCAGTTGTCCGTGGCGAGGACCGTCCAAGTCCGCAGGATGGTGCGTGCTCCGCCACAATCGGCCACGATGCTGTCCTCGAAGTCGATGTCGATCTCGATGTCGTTGTCGCAGTTGTCGGCAGCGGTGGCCAACGGGAAGCCGAGTTCGCTGACATCGGTGTTGGCGCTGCAATCCTCAGGATCGGCCACGAGCGTGGCGTCGAGTGGATACAGGACCGTCAGGGTCGGTGCGAGGGTGTCGGCGATCGTGATGGTCTGCGTTACGCTCTTCGCGTTTCCACATACGTCGGTGGCCACCCAGAGGCGGTCGATCACATAGCAATCCACATCGAGGCTGTCGGACACCAGGACCGAGTCGCTGTAGCTGATGGTCACGGATCCGAGGCAGTTGTCTTCCGCCATGGCAGTTCCCAAGCTGTCGAGGTCCCACATTTCATTGCAGAGCAGGAGGGTGTCGGCAGGGACGTGCGTGAAGACCGGAGGAATGCTGTCGTAGAGGTGCACCGTCTGGGTGAAGTCCACGACATTTCCGCACGCATCGCTTACCGAATACACCCGCTCGTAGGCGCCCGCACACGGGCCTTCAATCGCGCTGTCCAAGATGGCGATGGCGACTTCGCTGCAAATGTCGCCTGCGCTAAATCCGTAAAGCACTGTATCGCTGTAGTCCGCGCACATGACTTGCACCAGGCTGTCTGCCTCGAACGAGGGCAAGGTGTTGTCCTCGATGGTAAAGGTGGCCGTGGTGGCGCTTGTGTTGCCGCAGGAGTCCGCCGCAGTGAAGGTGACTACCGTGGCGCCCGCCGCGCCGCCACAGGCGTCGGCGACCGTATCCACAGCGTGGGACCAGATGACCGGGCCGCAGAGGTCGGAGGCTGAAGCCCCGGCCAAACTGTCAATCCACGCCTCGTATTGTTCCGCATTGCCCGAGCCGTTGCATTCCACGACCAAGTCCATCGCCGGGATGTCGATGCTCGGAGCGAGCGTGTCGACCACCGTGACGGTTTGGATGTGGGACGTGCTGTTTCCGCAGGCATCCGCGACGCTCCAAGTGCGGGTCAGCGTGTAGGACTGCGGGCAGTCACCGGACATGAGCGTGTCCTCTTGGAAGGCCACATCCACCTCCTGGCAAAGGTCTGAAGCCGTCAGGACATCTGCCGCGGGCACGGCATGGCAGAGCACGACCGTGTCTTCCGGCAGGGACTCGATGAAGGTAGGAGCCAGGGTGTCCACGATCTCGATCACTTGGACGGCAGAGGTTTCATTGTTGCATTCGTCCATGGCGGTGAACGTGCGCGTCACCGTGTAGGTCTGGGGACAATCGTCCGAAATCAACGTGTCTGCCGCCACGCTGATGTCGACCTCATCCGCACAGTTGTCCGTGGCTGTGGCCAGTTCGAGCGGGTGGGTTTCGTGGCAGAGCGCCGTGTAGCCTTCCGGCACGAAGTCGAAGGCCGGTGCCACCGTGTCGATGGTGTTGACGGCTTGTTCGAACGTCGCCGTGTTGCCGCAGGCATCGGTGGCCGTGTAGGTCCGGATGTAGCTGGCTGGACAGGTTCCACTGATTTCGTCA
>NYTZ01000118.1 GCA_002683735.1 Flavobacteriales bacterium | reverse complement strand
CTGGCCGTGGGCCTCACATTGAGAGACTGCCTTGGCCACGCCGATGGCGTCCATGGTCTCGAAGGCGCCCATTTCCCAACCGAAACCGGCGCGCAGGGCGTCGTCGATGCGGTAGGGCTCGTCGGCGATTTCCGGGATGCGGTGGGTGACGTAGGCAAACACGTCGCTGAACACTCGGCGGTAGAAGGTGCCGGCCTCGTCGCTGCCGTCATACAGGATGCGGGTCCGGGCGGCCAGGTCGTCCACCGGCTTGGCGGCGTCGAGGGTGGCGTATTTGACCTTGGGCTTCGGCCGGTATTCCAGCGTCTCGAGATCCAGACCGAGGATGGCCTTCTTGCCGTCCACCTTGGTCTTCTTGTAGAAGCCCTGTCCGGATTTGCTGCCGAGGTGGCCCTTGTCGACCAGGTGCTTTACGAAGGAAGGTGTCTCGAAGACGGCCTTGCGCTCGTCGTCGGGGCAATTGTCCTTGACCCCATTGGCCACATGGACCAACGTGTCGAGGCCCACCACATCGCAGGTGCGGAACGTGGCGCTCTTTGGGCGGCCCATCGCTGGGCCGGTGAGCTTGTCCACCGCCTCGATGCTCAACCCCATGTCCTTCACGGTGTGGAACAGCGCTTGGATGGCAAACACGCCCACGCGGTTCGCGATGAACGCCGGGGTGTCTTTGCAGAGCACGGTGGTCTTGCCGAGGCGGTCGCGCCCGTAGGCCATGAAGAAGTCGATGAGCTCCGGGGCGCTGCCGGCGTGCGGGATGATCTCCAGCAGGGCGAGGTAGCGCGGTGGGTTGAAGAAGTGCGTGCCGCAAAGGCAGGCTTGGAAATCGTCGCTGCGGCCTTCGGCGAGGTCGCCGATGGGAATGCCGGACGTGTTGGAGGTGATCGGCGTGCCCGGCTTGCGGTGCTGCTCGACCTGCTCAAACAGGATGCGTTTGATGTCCAACCGCTCGACGATAACCTCGATGATCCAATCGCACCCGGCGATCTGGGCCATGTCGTCCTCGAAGTTGCCCGTGGTGATGCGGTCGGCGAAGGCCTTCCGGTACAGCGGGCTGGGCTTGGATTTGATGCAGGCTTTGAGGTGCCCGTCGNCGGTGGCATTGCGCGGGCCTTCCTTGGCCGGCAGGTCGAGAAGCAGGACCTCGTGTCCGGTCTGGGCNAGGTGGCAGGCNATNGCGCTGCCCATCACNCCGGAGCCGAGGACGGCAACGCGATTGAGGGAATGGGGGAGGATAGGGGAAGCCATGGTCAGGCGGCGTTGGAATCGGGGTTGGAACGGGGCCCCACCTCAGGAATCAATTCCTCGGTCGGGTATTGGACGAGGTGGGCATTGAGCTGCTGGAGGTCCTCTAGGAGGCGGGCCATGCGGTCCGTCCCGAGCTGGTCGGCCATCCAGCGGTTGAATTTCCGGACGGCTTGGCGGGCGCGGTCGCGCTCCTTTTTGCCGTCCTCGGTGAGGTGCACGCGGACGATGCGGCGGTCTTCCGAGTCGTTGCGGCGTTCGATCATGCCGTGCGACTCGAGGTTGTTCAGCAGGCGCGACAGGGAGGTCTTCTCCATGCCCATGCGCGGGCCGAGCTGCGTGGACGGAGTGCCGTTCTTCTCAATGTTGAGCAAGGCTTGGCCCATGGCCATCGTCGTCCCNCGGGAAGCGGCGAGCTGGCCATAAATCCGGGCAATGCCCGCCCAGGCATANCGAACATTGAAATCGAGGGTGTCTTCGGGGGTCACATGTCCAATATACACTATGCGCGCATACATTCTGCATGCATAACGTTTTATCGGAAAAGTCCCGCAGGCTGGTGGGAATGTGCACGAAGGAGAGGGGGTCAGCCTTCGACCCGGCCGTCGCGCAGGCGGATTTGCCGGTCGGCGCGCTGGGCCAGTCCCTCATTGTGGGTGACCAGGGCAATGGTCAAGCCGTGCCGGTCCCGCAGGTCAAAGAAGAGGTCGTGCAGGGCGTCGGCGTTGGCGCTGTCGAGGTTGCCGGAAGGCTCGTCGGCAAACAGCAGGGGCGGGTCGTTGACCAACGCCCGGGCGACGGCCACGCGCTGTTGTTCACCNCCGCTGAGTTGGCTCGGCAGGTNCTTGGCCCGGGCGGCCAGCCCGAGTTCCTCGAGCCGGGCCATGGCAGCCGCTTCGGCGTCGGCCTCGCTGCGCCCGCCGACCAGCGCCGGCAGCATGGCGTTTTCCAGCGCATTGAACTCCGGCAGCAGCTGGTGGAACTGGAAGACAAACCCGATGTGGGCGTTTCGGAATTGGGCGAGCGCCTTGTCCTTGAGTCCCGACAGGTCCACGCCATTCACCACGACGGATCCGCTGTCGGCGCGGTCCAACGTGGAGAGCACGTTGAGCAGCGTTGTCTTGCCCGCACCGGAGGGCCCCACGATGGACACGACTTCGCCAGCGGCGAGCGTGACATCCACGCCACGCAGCACTTCGAGGTCGCCATGGCGCTTGTGGATTTTGGAGGCAACGAGCATGTGCGAAAGCTACGCCCGAAGGCTAACTTCGCGGCGCCGCAAATCGGCCAAACCCATTCGACACCGCCATGAACCTCCACGAATTCCAAGGCAAGTCCATCCTCAAGCAATACGGCGTCGCCATCCAAGAAGGCCACGTNGCTTCCACCCCCGAAGAGGCCCATGAGGTGGCCGTGAAGCTTCAGGAGGATACCGGAACCGGCTGGTTTGTCGTCAAGGCGCAGATCCACGCCGGTGGCCGCGGCAAGGGCACCGTCACCGAGACGGGCAGCCATGGGGTGGTCCTCGCNAANGGCCTCGAGCACGTCAAGGACACCGCTGCCGGCATCCTCGGGGGTCACCTTGTGACGGCCCAGACCAACGCCAAGGGCAAGCAGGTCAACCGCGTCCTCATTGCCCAGGACGTTTATGAGCCCGGTGACAGCGAGCCGCGCGAGTTCTACATGAGCGTGCTGCTCGACCGCAGCCAGGGCCGCAACATCATCATGTACAGCCCCCAGGGCGGCATGGACATCGAGGCTGTGGCGGAGGAGACCCCGGACCAGATCTTTAAGGAGGCCATCGACCCGGCCCTCGGTCTGCGTGATTTCCAGGCCCGCCGCATCGCCTTCAACTTCGGCCTGTCCGGCAAGGCGTTCAAGGAGATGGTCAAGTTCGTCAAGGCCCTCTACGCCGCCTACGTCGGCAGCGACGCCTCGATGTTCGAGATCAACCCCGTCCTCAAGACGTCCGACGACCGCGTCATCGCGGTGGACTCCAAGGTGACCCTCGACGGCAACAGCCTCTACCGCCACCCGGACTACGCCGCCATGCGCGACACCACCGAAGAGGACCCCACGGAGGTGGAAGCTGGAGAAGCGGGCCTCAACTACGTGAAGCTCGACGGCAACGTGGGCTGCATGGTNAACGGCGCCGGCCTCGCCATGGCCACCATGGACATCATCAAGCTTAGCGGCGGTGAGCCGGCCAACTTCCTCGATGTCGGCGGTACCGCCGATGCCGAGCGCGTGGAGAAGGCCTTCCGCATCATNCTCCGCGACCCGGCGGTGAAGGCCATTTTGGTCAACATCTTCGGCGGCATCGTCCGTTGCGACCGCGTGGCGCAGGGGGTTGTGGACGCCTACAAGAACATGGGCTCGATCGATGTGCCGATCATCGTTCGCCTGCAGGGCACCAATGCCGAGGAGGCCAAGAAGCTGATCGACGAGAGCGGGCTCGAGGTGCACAGCGCCATCCTGCTCCAGGAAGCCGCCGACAAAGTGGCCGNCGTCCTCGGCTGATTTCTCGCTTTACGGCGTTTGAACCGCGGTCAGACCGTCCCCGACGGGCAGGACGACTGTGTTTAGGTTGTCTTCTGACCGCAGCCGCTGGTTGAGGGTGCGCAAGGCATCGGCTTTGGGACCGGTCGCGGCATCTGGGCCGTGGAGCGTGCCGTTCCACCACGTGTTGTCCAGCAGCACCCAGCCGCCTTGGGTCATGAGTGGCAAGAGGGCATCGAATTGGTCTGCCACCCCTTGCTTGTCGGCGTCGATATAGGCGAGGTCGATGGTGCCCAAGCGGTCGACATCCCAGTTTCGGAGCACGTCCAGCACGTCGGCGTGGTGCCGTCGGATTCGCCCGTTCCCTGGCGCTTGTGGCCAGAATTCATCCTGCAGGGCAAACAGCTCGTCGTTGCGTTCNACCGTGTGCAGTGTGCCATCCGGCTGGAGGCCCTCCATCAGGCACAGCGTGCCGTAGCCGGTGAACGTGCCGAGTTCGAGCACGGTGATGGGGCGGACCAGTCGGGACACCATGGACAGGAGGCGCCCGGTNTGGACGTCGCTCATCAGTCGTCCGTGCCGGGTGCGTTGCCAAGTGGCTTTCCGGAGGGCGACCAACAAGGGCGGCTCTGGAGAAGAGAATACGCTGGCGAAGGCCGACAGGTCCATGCCCCGAAGGTCGGGACTATCTTCGCGGCATGGGCAAAGGCGGTGATGGCATGCGCAAACTCGGAGGGCTGGAGGCCTTGGCTGGATTGCATGAGGCGATGGGCGGCGAACGGGCGGATTTGCCCCCCGATTCCCAGGAACCGAAAGCGGCTGATGGCCCGGGACTGCTTTACGTTTCCCGAGACAAAAAAGCCCGCAAAGGCAAGGAAGTGACCCTCGTCGAAGGCTTCGATCCCGATTTGCACCACGATCTCGCCTCGGATCTCGCCCGTCGGCTCAAGGCCCACTGCGGCGTGGGCGGTGGCTGGAAAGACGGGGTGGTTCTGCTTCAAGGCGACCACCGCAACCGGGTAGCCGAATGGCTCACCCGAAAGGGATACACCATCAAACACAAAGGAGGATGAGCTCAGCAGGATTGCCCCAGAACACGCCCGTGGAGTACGTGTGCCGCACCCTCATGGGGTTGGAGCCCCTCGTCGCGGGTGAATTGGAGGCCCTCGGGGCGACCGAAATCCAGACCGGCCGGCGGAGCGTGACTTTCGACGTGGGGGAGGCCGGGTTGTACCAATTCCTCCAAACCTCNCGTTTCGCGGTGCGCGTGTTGCGTCCCGTGTTCNGGTTCAAGGCCAAGGGGCCCGATGATCTGCATGCCAAGGCGGTCAAGCTGAATTGGAGCGAATGGGTTGACGCGCGGCGTTCGATGGCACTGGACGTCACCGTTCACAGCGAGCATTTCCCCCATGATCAGTTTGCCATGTTCCGGCTGAAGGACGCCATGAGCGACCACTTTCGGGACCGGATGAAGGGCAAGGGGAGCGGCCATTTGAACATCAACCGTACGGCCCCCGAACAGCTCATCCACCTGCACATCGCGGGAGAGGATGTGACGATTTCGTTGGACCTGATCGGCAAGGAAGCCCTGTTCAAGCGGGGGTACCGCGCACCCCGTGCTCGCGCCCCGCTCAACGAGGTCCTGACGGCCGGTTTGTTGGCGCTGGCCGGTTGGAAGCCGGGAATGGCGCTGGTCGATCCCATGTGTGGGTCGGGCACCTTCTCCATTGAGGCGGGCCTTTGGACGGCTGGCGTACCGATCCATGCCGGGCGACGGGACTGGACGCTGTTTGGCATGTCNCAGTTCAACGCCAAGCTGTGGCGGGAGGTGGGGGAGTCCATTCGGGTCGAACACATCGAGCGCGCACCCATTCTGGCTTCGGATTGGAACAAGCATCCGGTGGGCGATGCCCGTGAAAGCGTCCGGACCGTGGGCCTTGAGCACTTGATCCGGGTGGAAGTGGCCGACTTCCTCGACCTCAAGCCCCCGCGCGATGTCGAGCCGGGACTCATCGTCCTCAATCCCCCGTATGGCCAACGCGTCCACGCTGACGACCTAGAGAACCTCTACGGCGGCATTGGCGGAGCGTTGAAGCACCGCTGGACGGGATGGCGTGCAGCACTGCTGTACCCGAAGGACCTCGAAGCCCAGCACCGCATTGGCCTCAAGCCGAGTGCGAAACACACGGTCATGAACGGTCCGCTCCCCTGCACTTGGGCGATTTATGACCTNTTCAAGGGCAAGCGCGCCGACCACCTTTCCGGGGCGACCGCGGAGGAGGCGCCGGTGGAAGAAGTACCGGTTGAGGAGCTGGAAGGACAGACGGTGCGGTTCCGACGCCCACGAATCCAGAAGGCCAAGGACGAGTGAGTCCGCTGGGCGAACTTGCCCACATGAACGCAATGAAGCACCCTGCGGGGTGGATGGGGTTGCTCCTGATCGGGGCGGCCATGGTGGGCGGTTGTGGCTACCGCAGCACGCCAGCGGATCTTGTGTTGCACAACGGCTTGATCCTGACCCTGGACGAAAGCGGAACCGAGGCTCAGGCCTTGGCGGTGCGAAACGGTCGCGTGATGGAAGCCGGGGCGGAACGGGCCATCCTCAACAAGTATTCGGCCGACCGCGAGGTGGACCTCCGGGGAGCAGTGGTGGTGCCGGGGTTGATGGACGCCCATGCCCATTTTGTGGGATACGCCAGGAGTTTGGCCAACGTGGACCTCGTCGGCACCACTTCACTTGAGGAGGTGCTCGGACAAACCCGGGCACACGCAGAGCGTCAGCCTGAGGGATGGGTCCTCGGCCGGGGTTGGGACCAGAACGACTGGGAAGGGGAGGCGTTCCCCGAGCGTCAGTCCGGGCTGGACGCCTTGTTTCCCGATCGGCCGGTGTTGCTGTCCCGAGTGGACGGCCACGCGGTGTGGGCCAACGGGGTCGCCTTGGCCATGGCGGGNTTCACGCCGGAAACGAAGATTTTCGGGGGTGAATTGCTCCGCACAGCAGCGGGTGAATTGAGCGGTGTCGTGTTGGACCGCGCTGCGGACAGCCTGCAGGCCTTGGTGCCGGAACCCGACAGCCTTCAAATGGCCTCGCTGATGGCGGAGGCGTCCCGCAGGTTGGTGGCGGCGGGCTTGACCCACATCACCGATGCGTTCACAGACGTCAAGAAGGGCATCGACAAAGTGCAGAGCAACCACGCGGAACTGGCCGCCGCGTTGATGGGCGAG
>NYTZ01000117.1 GCA_002683735.1 Flavobacteriales bacterium | reverse complement strand
CACGCTTGCACCAGTGACTGCAACGTGCGGTCTGTGGGCAGTGTGTCCGACTCGGCCCCGGATCAGATCGGCGACACCTGCTGACGTGTGTAGCCAGTAAGCATGGGTGGATAGCTGAGAAGCGTGCAACCGGAGAAGATGCAGGAGCCATCGTTCTCGTTGGCTTCAATATCAAAGTTCACCGCACTCGGGACCGTGCATCCCGGGAGGATGCACGTGCCGTCATCAAAGTTGGCACCAGCGCTGTAGTTGGTGGCCTCCGGGTTGGTGCAACCGGGGTAGATACATGACCCGTCGTTGGAATTGGCAGCCGGATCGTAGTTCAACGCATTGGCGTCCGTGCAGCCAAGGAATGCACACGATCCATCGTCGTCCGTGGCGGAAGGGTTGTAGTTGTCCGCACCGGCGTCCGTGCATCCTTCCTGGAAGCAACTTCCATCGTCGTACACCGCCGTGGCGTCGTAGTTGTCGGCTTCCTCATCGGTACAGCCGCAAGCCGCACCAGACTCGCCTGCGAGATCAAGGGAATTGAAGCTGACCGTGGCCCGCAAGTCCGTGTCGCCATCTCCATGGATGAAGACTTGGTAGTTGAGCGTGCCGGAGAAATCCCCAGCGGTGGTGAATTGACCGAGCAGGACCTCCAGGTCATCCCCGGCAATGCCGTTTGTGTAGACGTTGGTCACGAACCAAGCGCCGCCCACAGGGTCGTCCATGACGATGTCCCCACCGGCCTCGAACCCGAGGATCCAGCCCTGATTCGGGCTTTGGGCACTCTGAATGGCCCCCTCTCCTGCCGCCGCATCGGGCGTACCGGAAATGCCAATCGTCAACCAGGTGTCGTAGGCGAGGTCCGGGAAGGCCCCGAGCAACAGCGGGTTGACACTGCTGGCAAACGTGCCACCGAGTGCATCCTGATAGTAGGCCGTGGTCGTGGCCAGCACCAGGGGGAGCTCGTCGTTGCCGTAGACGCTAGACAGCATGTCGTCGGCATGGGGAACGGTAGCGTGCAGGCGCCAAGTGGTCTGGCCGGCGAGGATGCCGGTCGTATGGTCTACCACCCTCTCCAGGCGCAGGCCATACCCTGCGGCATCCGTGGCGTAATCCAAGCTGGACAGCCCAGGCGCACCCCCATCGGAACAGGAGCAGTATTCGCAGCTGCCATCGTCCTCGGTCATGGCCGGGTCAAAATTGCAGGCCATCGGATCCATACATCCGCTGGATTCGTCTTCATCGCAAATGCCGTCCCCATCGGTGTCGTTGAAGCAGGTGCCGTCGCAATCCACGTTGTCGGCCACCGGATAGGTGCAGGAACCGTCCTCGACGTCGGCATCCGCGTCGAAGTTGCAGGCCGTGCCATCGGTACAGCCGCCATACAGGCAAGAGCCATCCTCGATGTCTGCTCCGGCGTCATAGTTGACCGCAGCAGCATCGGTACAGCCGTTGTATTGGCACGAGCCGTCATCCACGTTGGCGGCGGCATCGTAGTTGGCAGCGGCACCATCGGTGCAGCCGGGGAATTGGCAAGAGCCGTCATCCACGTTGGCGTCGGCGTCGTAGTTGGATGCTGTGGCATCCGTGCAACCGGCGTACTGGCAGCTGCCGTCGTCGGTGTTGGCCGTGGGATCGTAGTTGACCGCGCCGCTGTCCAGACAGCCGGGGAACAGACAAGTGCCGTCATCGGTGTTGGCCATCGCGTCGAAGTTGGATGCATCCGGGTCGGTACAACCTGGGAAGAGACAAGAACCGTCATCGGTGTTGGCCCCATCGTCGTAGTTGCTGGCTGCAGCATCAGTGCAGCCTTCGAGAATGCAGGATCCATCGTCGGTGTTGGCCGTCGGATCGTAGTTCGTGGCCTCGGAATCGGTACACCCCGGGAACAGGCAGGAACCGTCGTCAGTATTGGCGTCGGAATCGTAATTGCTCGCGACCGGAACCGTGCAGCCATAGTAGATGCAGGTGCCGTCGTTCATGTTGGCCTCTGAATCGAAATTGTCGGCCTCCGGATCGGTACAACCGAGGTACATGCATCCGCCGTCATCGGTGTTGGCCGTCGGGTCATAGTTGTCGGCCTCCGGATCGATGCAACCGTAGTAAATGCAGGACCCGTCATCGTTGTTGGCGGTGGGGTCATAGTTGGCGGCATCGGCATAGGTACACCCGCTAAGGATGCAAGTACCGTCGTTCTGGTTGGCCGTCGGATCGTAGTTGTCGGCCTCGGGAATGGTGCAGCCCGCAACGATGCAGGTGCCGTCGTCCGCGTTGGCCGTAGGATCGTAGTTGAGGGCATCGGGGTTCGTGCAACCCGGAAAGGAACAGGAACCGTCGTCGTACTCAGCCGTGGCATCGTAGTTGTCGGCTTCGGCGTCGGTGCAGCCACAAGCATTGCCACCTCCTTCGCCGTCGCCCACCACGGCGATGAGCTCAGGCTCGCCCAGACCTTCCGTGGAGAAGGTAAAGGCCGCACGTTGCTCATTGGATCCGCTGCCGAGCGGGAACACCTGTACGGGAAGGGTGCCGCTGATCTGGCCTGCCGTGGTAAACTGTGCCACCAGGACGCGGAGCTCCGCATCCGGCACGCCATTGAGGTTGGAAGAGGTCACAAACCAAGCGCCGCCCACCACGTCGTCCATGCGCAGCTCGCCGCCCTCATCGAAACCGGCAATCCAATTCTGGTTGGGGCTCTGGGCGCTCTGGATGTTGCTGTAGCCTGGATTGGGCGTGCCGTCGAGGCCGATGGTCACCCAGGAGTCGTAGGCCAACTCCGGGAAGACCGGCAGGAGCAGCGGGTTGATGCCCGTGCCGAAAGTGCTGCCAAAATCATCCTGGTAAAAGCCCGCTGTAGAAGAAATGACCAAGGGATTGGCCGCGTTTCCAAAGCAGGAGCTCAGCAGGTCGGCGGCATCATTGAGCACGACGTGCAGTCGGTACGTGCTCATGCCGTCGAGGGCTCCCCCCTCGTGGGCCGTGACCCATTCCACTTCTAGCGCATATCCGGCCGTATCGTCGGTAAAGACAACACTGGTCAAGATGTCGCCCGGTACATAGGTCGTGTCGGCACCGCCACAGCCGCAGAACTCGCAAGAGCCGTCGTCTTCCGTGGCGGATGGGTTGTAGTTGCACGCCACCAGGTCGGTGCACCCCTCCTGCTCGAGTTGGTCACACGTGCCGTCGCCATCGGCATCATTGAGGCAGTTGCCGTCGCAATCGAGGTAATCCACCCCCCACACGTCGAACGCGTCCTCACAGGATCCGTCATCGGTGTCGGCCTGGGCATCGTAATTGCAGGCCGTAGGGTCGGTACAGCCACTGTATGTGCAGGAGCCGTCATTGGTGTTGGATCCGGGGTTGAAGTTGTCCGCTTGCGGATCGGTGCAACCTGGGAACAAGCAGGAACCGTCATCGTCGTTGGCCCCACTGTCGTAGTTGGCCGCCTGCGGGTCGGTGCAACCGGGGTACAAACAGGAGCCGTCCTCGATGGTCGCCTCCGGATTGTAGTTGCTCGCCACGTCGTCCGTGCATCCGTCAAAAAGGCAGGAGCCGTCGTCGAATTCTGCCGCCGAATTGTAGTTGACGGCATCGCTGTCCGAACATCCCCCGGTGCCGATGACCACCGATCCCACCATGCCAAGCGCGGCCTGGTTGGACACGGAACTGTTGTACTGGTAAACGCCCGGCAACGTGAAGGTGAACGAGCCGAGGCAGGTGCCTTCGGGCGAGCCGAGGATCGCCGGGATGGTGAAGGGCTGCGGATTGTTGAAGGGCAATCCGGTCAACTGGTCCGTCGTNGCGTTGACATTGTGCAATCCTCCGACGTTGACCCAGACGACCGTGGCGCCCACCGGGAGGTTGAGCGTGCCCGGCTGAAAGTCGAAGCTCGACACTTCGACCACGGCATCGGCCTCGATGCCACAGGCATTGAAATACACACAGCCCCCATCCTCATCGGTGGCGGCTTCATCGTAGTTCCATGCAGTGGGATCCGTACATCCAGCGACTTCGTTCTCGTCGCAAGTGCCATCGCCGTCAGCATCGTTGAGGCAATTGCCATCGCAGTCCTCGAAGTTGGCCGCATAAGTGCAACTGCCATCGTCATTGTTGGCGGAAGCATCAAAGTTGCATGCCGTCGCATCGGTACACCCCCCGTATTGACAGGAACCGTCGTCCGTGGCCGCGCCATCATCGTAATTTTCNGCGGCCGGATCGGTACACCCGCTGGCCCCGGAACCGGACGTGCCCTCAAAACTCAAATGGAAGCGCAGGTCGCTCTCACCCACGCCGTGTTCNAAGACCTGCACGAGAAGCGTGCCTGAAATCTCACCGTCCGTCGTCAACTGTGCCAGCAGCACCCGGTGATCATCGCCCGCCACACCGTTGCTGTAATTCTGCGTCACAAACCACGCACCGCCCGTCGCGTCGTCCATGACCAAGTTGTTCCCGCTCTCAAAGGGAAGCAACCAAGCCTGAGTGGGGCTCTCCACCGAGCTGACCTCGCCCTCGTTGGCCGCACCATTTGGCGTCTGGCTGATGCCGATGGTCACCCAGCTGTCGTAAGGCAACTCCGCAAAGAAGCCGAACAGCAGGGGATTGATAGAATTCGGTGTGGCGCCACCCAAGGCATCCTGGAAGAAGCTGGTGGTCGTGGACAGGTCTGCAGGGAAAATGGCGTCGCCACTGACCGAAGACACCACGTCATCGGTGTGGACGCATTCCATGAAAATCTGGTACGTCGTCATCCCGGCGAGGGGACCCGAATCGTGTTCGGCAACGACGTCCACGGCCAAGCCGTAGGAGGAAACTTGAGCATGCGCAAAGGCCAATGGGGCCACGCAAAAGAGGAGAGCGATCAGACGGTTCATGTGAGCACAATCTGGGTTGGGCAATCATAAATATACCCATTTATCGAAGAAATACCTCAATTCGTCGCGACTAATTAAGCCCACATGGAACAAAAAAGGCGGTTCATCCGCTGACAAACCGCCTTCATCGACCGGGCCGGAGCCCGAATTGGGAACTCAGATGCCGTCCATCATCCGGCCGAGCCCGCCGAGGACGCTCCCCTCCCCTTTGGATTGCCCGCCATGACTGGGTGCGCTCATCAAAATCCGGTCCGCCAAGCGGCTAAACGGCAGACTCTGCAGCCACACCGTACCGTGTCCCCGCAGGGTGGCCAGGAACAGCCCCTCCCCGCCAAAGAACATGCTCTTGAGGCTGCCCACCATCTCGATGTCGTAGTCGACGGTGCCGTCGAAGGCCACGATGCAGCCGGTGTCTACCCGCAGCGTCTCGCCGCGCAGCTCCTTCTTGACCACCGTACCGCCGGCATGCAGGAAGGCGTTGCCATCGCCCTGCAGCTTCTGCAGGATGAAACCTTCCCCGCCAAAAAATCCGGCACCGAGCTTCTTGTTGAAGGCGATGCTCACCCGGGTGCCCATGGCCGCGCAGAGGAAGGCGTCCTTTTGGCAAATCAGGTCGCCCCCGAGGGCCGCAAGGTCCACCGGCACAATCTTGCCGGGATACGGCGCGGCAAAGGCCACATGGCGCTTCATCGCCCCCCGGTTGGTGAAGTGCGTCATGAAGAGGCTTTCGCCCGTCAGCACCCGCTTTCCAGCACCAAAGAGCTTGCCCATAAAGCCCGAATTCGGCTCGGTTCCGTCGCCCATCCGGGCCTCAAAGGCGATGTCTTCCTCCATCCAATTCATCGCGCCGGCTTCGGCGATGACGGTCTCCTGGGGATCCAATTCCACCTCCACCGTCTGGAGGTCGTCGCCGTGGATGCGGTAGTCAATTTCGTGGCTGTTCATCATGTCCACTAATTTGCCCCCCCATTCACGACATGCGCAACCTGTATTTCCCCCTGGCCGCCGCCCTCCTCTGGGCCGCCTGCGCCACCACTCCGACCGCCGACATGAGCTCCTTCGATTACCCGGACACCCGCACCGAAGACGTCACCGACACCTACTTCGGCACCGAGGTCGCCGACCCCTACCGCTGGCTGGAGGACGACCGCAGCGAAGAGACCGGCGCGTGGGTCGAGGCCCAGAACGCCGTCACCCGCGGCCACCTCGACGCCATCCCCTTCCGCAACGCCATCCGCGACCGCTACGAACAGATCTTCAACTACGAGAAGGTCGGCGCACCGCGGAAGATTGGCGACCGCTACTACATCAGCAAGAACGACGGACTGCAGAACCAGAGCGTCTGGTACGTCCGTGACGGCCTCGACGGCGAGGACCGGGTCTTCCTCGACCCCAACACTTTGAGCGAGGACGGCACCGTGACCGCGAGCCTCTCTAGCGCTTCCGATGATGACCAGTACGTGGTCGTGATGCGCAACGCCGCCGGCAGCGATTGGCAAGAGATCCGCGTGATGGACCTCGAAACCGGCGAAGAGACCGGCGACGTCCTCGAGTGGGTCAAGTTTTCCGGCGCCAGCTGGGTCGGCGACGGCTTCTACTATAGCCGCTACCCGGCCCCCGACGGCAGCGAATTCAGTGCAGAGAACACATTCCACAGCGTGTATTATCACAAGCTTGGACAGCCACAAAGCGAGGACGAGCTGGTCTTCCGCAACGACGACGAGCCCAACCGCTACCATTTCGCCTACGCGACCGAGGACAACCGCTACCTCATCCTTAACACCAGCACCGGAACGGACGGCAACAGCCTTCACATCAAGGACCTCACCGACCCGAACGCCGACTGGCAGGTCGTGGTCGACGGCTTCGATACCCGCTC
Source organism: Flavobacteriales bacterium (assembly GCA_002683735.1). The sequence continues at coordinate 312 of NYTZ01000117.1, read as the reverse complement.
CAGCATCGTCGACCACCTCGACGGCAAGCTGCTCATCCTGACCGACATCGGCGCACCCAAGTACCGCCTCGTCGGCGCCGATCCGGCAAGCCCCGCCGACCGCGATGCCTGGGTCGACATCATCCCCGAAAGCGAACACCTCCTCGAAGGCGCCAGCACCGCCGGTGGCGAGATCTTCGGCACCCACCTCAAGAACGCCTGCAACGCGGTCACCCGCTACGCCGCAGACGGCTCCAACCCCCGCGAAATCGCCCTCCCCAACGCGACCGGCTCCACCGGCGGCTTCGGCGGCAAGAAGGACGCCACCGAGCT
>NYTZ01000116.1 GCA_002683735.1 Flavobacteriales bacterium | reverse complement strand
GAGGACGAAGTTCTCGAGGAGATAGTTGATCGGGACGGTGATGCCGAGAACGAAGATCACGGCGAATCCAAGGCCGACGGCCGTCTTCACCGTCTTGGAGACGGCGAGGTACGAGCACATCCCGAGGAAGTACGCGAAGATCATGTTCTCCACGAAGATGCCCTTGACGAAAATGCTGAGGTATTCCATGTCAGTTCAGGTCTGGGGTTCAGTTCTCCTCGATGAGGCTGCGATTGCGGGCACGTTGAATCCAGATGATCACCCCCACGGTGACAAGCGCCATCGGAGGCAGGATCATCAGATTGTTGTTCTCATAGAAGCCACCATTGGCGTAGAACCAGCCCTCAGGCAGGAACTTCACCTGTCCGACACCGGGGAAGCTGATGGCGCCGCTGCCGAACACCTCACGAACGAGGGCCACAGCCAGCAAGATCCATGCGTAGCCCATGGCGTTGCCGATGGCGTCCAACATGGACGGACCGGGCTTGTTGCCGAGGGCGAAGGCCTCGAGGCGGCCCATAATGATGCAGTTGGTGATGATGAGGCCGACAAAGACGGACAGCTTCTCAGAAATGTCAGGGCTGAAGGCCTTGAGCACCTCATCGACGATGATTACCAAGGAAGCGATTACCACGAGCTGCACGATGATGCGAATGCGGTCCGGGATGACGTTGCCCATCAAGGAGACGATCACGTTTCCGCCGATCATCACAAAGAGCACGGCGAGCGACATGATCACGGCCTGCTGCACCTGCACGGTAATGGCCAGGGCGGAACAGATGCCGAGCACCTGCACGGTGATGGGGTTGCTGTCGTCGAGCGGATCAGTCAGGAGCTTGCGGTTCTTCTTCGAGAACAGCGACTCCTTCTTTTCGACGGCTTGGGTCGTTGCAGTGCTCATCACTTCTGTGCTTTGGGAGCGGATTGGAAATACTTCAAGTAGATGGCCATNGTCCGGTCGACCATTTCGCCCACCCCCTTGGAGGTGATGGTGCCACCAGTGATGCCATCCACACTGTATTCCGTGGTCGGCGCACCGCCCTTCACCACGGCGAAGTGGGGCGCCATCTTATTGATCTTCTTGCCTTTGAACGGTGCTTGGAAGAAGCCCTCCTTGATCTCGGCACCAAGACCCGGCGTCTCCGTCTTGTGGTCAAACACGGCTCCATAGATGGTCTCCATGTCGGACTCAAGGGCGACGTAGCCCCAGATTGGACCCCAGAGGCCTTTTCCGACCACCGGCACCACGAAGAGGTCCTGCCCTTCCTTCTGGCAAGCGAACAGCGGGAACGACAGCTCGCTTGCCGGCGCTTTGCTGCGATAGTCCTTCTGCACGTCGATGTTGAATGGGTCCGTCGCATCGGTCGGGTCCACATCTCCATTCATGGATTGGACCTGACGTCCTTCGCTGTCGATGGAAATGCGCTCGGTCACATACTCCGCGAAGACGGGTTTTACTGCGCCGCGCTCACTCGGGACGCCGATGGCACCGAGGATATTCATCATCTTCTTCTCTGCCTGATTGGCCTTCTGCATCGGCTTGAGCGACAGGCTGGTGAAGGCGAGGATAGCCCCTACCATCACCACCATCACGATGGCGAAGAGGAAGGTGTACCCGTTGGAGTTCTTGTTGAATGCCATGTTGGTCAGATTCGGGTTCAAGCAACAGCTGCGGAAGCGGAAAGGCGCTTCTCACGGCGACGGACGTTGGCTTCGATGACGTAATGGTCAATCGTCGGTGCCATGACGTTCATGAACAGGATGGCCATCATGACGCCCTCCGGGTAAGCGGGGTTGAAAACGCGGATCATGATGGAGAAGAAACCGCCGAGGAATCCGTAGATCCACTTGCCGGTGTTGGTCTGTGCCGCACTGACCGGGTCCGTGGCCATGAAGACAGCCCCGAACATGAAGCCGCCCATCACGATTTGGTGGACCGGACCGATGGTCATGTAGGCGTTNAGAGACAGCACATTAAAGATGACCCCCATCACGAGCCCCCCGACGATGAAGCTGGAGATGATGCGCCAGCTGCCGATGCCAGTCCAAATGAGGATGGCGGCTCCGATGAGTGCAGCCAAGGCACTGGTCTCGGCCACAGAGCCCGGGATGGTGCCGATGAAGCAGTTCATCAGGGAGAACATNCCGCCGTCGGCAAACATGGCCATGACGCCNTCGGACACCTCTCCGTTGACCGGCTGGCCCACCGTGTTGGCCAGATGGCCAAGGGCCGTGGCGCCGGTGTATCCATCGGCCAACACGCCGCCGGCCTTGGAAGCCATGACGTTGTGAATCCAAATCTCCCCGGACATCTGCTTCGGGTAGGCAAAGAAGAGGAAGGCGCGGGCCGTGAGGGCCACGTTCAGGATGTTCATGCCCGTTCCGCCAAAGACCTCCTTGGCGATAAGCACAGCAAAGGCCGTAGCGACGGCGACCATCCAAAGCGGGACGTCGACGGGCATGATGAGGGGAATGAGCATGCCGCTGACGAGGAAGCCCTCGTTGATGGCGTGCCCGTTCATGCCCGCGATGACGAACTCGATGCCAAGGCCGGTCGCGTAGCTGACCACAATCAACGGAAGCACCTTGACCAATCCCACGAGCACTTTCGCCACAAGGGTGGCTTCACCCGCCATACCGGTGTAATACCAAGCGTCAATGACGTGGTCCCCGACAAAGGCACCGAAGAACTGATGACCGATGTTCCATGTACCGAACAGCAGTGCCGGAACCATGGCCACGATGACCAGGAACATGGTCCGCTTCAGGTCGATGCCGTCACGGACATGCACACCCTTCTCGGTGGTGTGCCCAGGTGTGAAGAGAAAGGTCTCGAGGGCGTCATAGACGACCCAGAAGCGCTTGAGTTTGCCCTCTCCGGTGAAGTTGGGCTTGACGCGCTCGTCAATGAGTTTGTGCAGTGCCTTCATGATGGTGTGCTTCTCTATGGTGCGATCAGGCGAATTCCTCAATCATTTGATCCAAGCCCTTACGAACGATGTCCTGGACGGCAAGCTTGGACGTGCAGACGTATTCGCACAGCGCGAAGTCCTCAGGGGCCACTTCGTAGATCCCAAGTTTCTCCATCCGGTCGATGTCGCCGACCATGATGGACTTGATGAGTTGGACGGGGTAGATGTCAAACGGGAAGACGGCGTCGTACTGGCCGCTGACNACAAAGGCCCGCTCTTCCCCATTGCTGTTGGTATTCAGATCGTACTCCTTGCCTTTGGGCATCAGCCACGTCGGAAAAGCGCGGGAAGCACTGAACTTGTCGAAGCCCGGGCCGAGCCAGCCTTTGGTCAGGAAGAAAAGAGGCTCGTGGCCTTCCGGAATGCAGCAAACTTGTTGGTCAAAAAACCCGAGGGCACCGTCATGCCCACGCTGGGTGCCCGTCAGCACCGTGCCGGAAATCACACGGGTGTCCTCCATCATCACGCGGTCCTGGACGATATGGGCCATCGGGGTTCCGATGGTGGTGGAGAGCAAGGCCGGTTGGCTGCGGCTGCCAGTGAGGGCCACGGTGCGCTTGCCCACGAAACGACCNGCCANAAGGCCTTCGCCGATGTTGGCCACATCCTGGATGCCGAGCGTCCAGACTGCCTCCCCTTTGTTCATCGGGGCGATACTGTGGATCTGGACGCCGACGTTGCCCGCCGGGTGGGGACCGGCGTAAGACGTGACGTCGGCTTCCGCCATGCCGTCAAAAGTGCTGTCTCCGGAACGCACGCCGAGTTGGACCTTCTTGCCATCTCCGAGGAGCGTGTTCAGGAAGGCGAGTCCTTGGCGCACATGATCGAGACGATCGCCAACCACTTGGGCTGCGGTGGGCGCCAATGGAGCTGAGTCGAATGTGCTCACGAAGATGTCGCGCGGCTGACTTTCAGGCCCCGGCATCACGTCAAAGGGACGCTGGCGGAGCATGGGCCAGAAACCGTGAGCGAGCATGGCGCCACGCACTTTGTCTGCAGATGCACTTGCTGCGGACAGGCTGGAGAAGGTCACCTCTCCCTCTCCGCCGGCCACCACGTCGACACGCAGGATACGGCGCTTTTCCCCACGGACGGGTTCTTGCACCGTACCGGAAATGGCACTGACGAATTTGANGGAGGGGTTCTTCTTGTCCGTAAACAGGACGTCCCCAGCCTTCACGGAGGCGCCGGCCCTGACGGCCATTTTCGGAATGAGTCCGTGGAAGTCAGTGGGGTGCAGCGAGAATCGGTCTGCGGCGGANAAGGCATGGAGATCACCGTGGGCGCCGCCTTTGAGGCGAATGTCCAGGCCTTTCCGGATCTTGACGGGTGCAGGCATGTGCAGAGTACGTGCGGGATTTGCGCTGAAAAGGTACGGACTGAAACCCCATCCCCTACCCCCCAAGGGCACAGCTTGCCCGCCCTTGTCCACATCCGGTGTATCCGCGTGGACAACCGGTACTTTTGCAAGGTGACGACCTCCCTTTTCCCTGTAAGATTCAAGCGTCCATCGGGGGCGGCATGCGGACTGCTCCTCGCCTTGTTCGGCCTGACGTTGCAAACCATGGCACAAGTGCCGATTTCGTTCACTGCACCGCACATCAAGTCGGTTCGACTTCATCCGCCGGGGGCGCCTTTGGCAGGCCCCTTCATGGAGCTCGAAGGAGACGCGGGACTTCTACTTCGCTACGACGACCTGAGTGGCGAGTGGCCAGACCACGAGTGGACCCTCGTCCACTGCCTCTCAGACTGGTCTGCCTTTTCAGATCTGACCGATTGGGACTTCCTCGAAGGATGGGCGCCCGATGATCTGGACAACGTGGAAAACAGCTTCGGCGGTGCGGTTCCCTTTGCCCACGTGACCTCCCCCATCCCCTCTCGGGATTTGAAGCCGACCCGCAGCGGACATTATCTCCTCGTGGTGCACGAGGCGGGCGATCCTGATGAGGTGCTCATCCTTCGCCGAATGGTGATCTATGAACCGTTGTCGGATTTGACCTTGCAACTCCGCCGGCCGATGGAAGCCGACAAAGTGCCCACACACCAGCGGGTGACCGCAGAGGTCGAATTGCTCCCGGGACACCGCTGGTTCAACCCCTTGCAGGAAGTGCGCATCAGCGTGATGCAGAATGGTTCCTGGCATTCCTCAGTGCACGATGTGCACGCCAACCAACTGCGCGGAGAATTCCTGACCTTTTCGCTCGACCCCACCCTGACCTTCGATGGCGGNGACCGCTGGCGCTCGGCAGACCTCAAATCGCTGGCTTACCTCGCCCCTGGCATTGACCGCATGACCGAACCAGATGCCGCCCAAGGTCTGCCCTGGCGCTTTCGGCTTGGACAGGATGCCTCGCGCCGGTTCAAGCTGCAGACATCACGACCTGACCTGAAAGGCGCCTTCACGGTGCACAACGACCGTTTTGATGATGTGGAACTGACCTCGGACTACCTCGACGTGACGTTTCGACTGCAACACCGGGATTTTGGAGATGCACCGGACGTGTATGTCTTTGGTGCCCTGTCCGGCTGGGACATCGACCCGGCATTCAGGATGGACTTTGACCCGGAGAATTCCGAGTACCGGCTCACCACGCAACTGAAGCAGGGCTGGGTCGACTACCAATACCTCATCGAAGGGGACGACCCCTCTTACACTCGATTTGAAGGCAGCCACAGTGGGACCCCCAACCGATACCACGTGTGGGTTCATGCCCCTGCACCGGACGGCGAGGACCGCATCATCGGCTTCGAAGCCCTTGACTTCAACTAACCGAACATTATTTGGCTTTCGTCGTCTTTTTGGGTAAATTAATGGCATGAGTCACGCCAAGATCTACCGGGCCACGACGGAGGGCATCCGTGTCCACGTCCGCAGCAGATTCGAACCCGAATTCTCACGCCCGGAAGACCAGCGCTTTATCTTTTCCTACCGCGTTGTGATTGAGAATCGTAGCGCTTCCACCATTCGGGTTTTGAAGCGGAAATGGACCATCGTGGATGCGATGGGACAGCGCCGCAAGGTCATGGGCAACGGGGTCGTCGGTGTGCAACCTGAGATCTTGCCGGGTCGTGTATTCGAATACGACAGTGCCTGCGACCTGAAGAGCGAATTCGGCACCATGGGGGGCAGTTACATCGTTCAGACCTGCCAAATCCCCGGACGCCATCTCCCTTTTGAAGTGACCATTCCCACCTTTCAGCTCGAAGCCCCTTGGGCATTGTCCTGACACCTTAATTTTCGGGCCGTGAAAGTGCGGCCTTCCCCCCTGTTTTTCCTGGGCATACTTGCCCTCTTCAACGTGCCTGGACTTCAGTCCCAGACCGACGTCTTTGAAGCCATCTCCGAATCCCATGAACTGGCCGGCATGAGCGTAGTAAGCCGTTGTGGGGAAACCCTTCAGATGGAAGCGCACGTTGGACTCCGGGACATCGAGCGGAACTTGCCCGTGACCTCCGAAACCACATTTCGCATGGCCTCCATCAGCAAGGCCGTGGTGGCCCTGGCCGTGGCCAAACTCGTGGATTCCGGCACCCTCGACTATGCTGCGCCCTTGTCCCACTACATGGACACGCCTCCGGTCCATCCCGACCATCCCGACATCGCCTTGACATTGGAACACCTGTTGACCCACACCTCCGGAATCCGGGATGGAGACGGGTACGGCGATTTCCTCAACGCCAGCTACGCCAATATCCCCTCAGTACCAGCACTTTCCGAAGTGCTGTCGGAAGCCGGCAACTATTACACCGACAACATGTGGGGGAATTCAGAGCCCGGCATTTGGTTCCAATACGCCAACCTCAACTTCGGGGTTCTCGCCACAGTCATGGAAGCGGCCACGGGCGTGCGGTTCGACCTGCTCATGGACGAGCTGCTGTTCGCGCCCTACGGCCTGGATGCGGGCTACCGGGTCCAACAACTCGACAACATCAACGATCTCGCGGTGCTCTACCGTCAATCCTCAGGCGAGTGGACACCACAGGCGGATCAATTCGAGGGCGTCATGCCCATGGGACCGGATTGGACGCCCTACCTGCCAGGCACCAGCGCCGTTTGCTTCAGCCCCCAAGGCGGCCTCCGAATCAGTGCGCGCGACTTGACGGTACTGGCCCGCTTGTGGAGTGCCGGCGAAGCGGCTGGGGCAGACGGTCAAGTCCTGCCCTTCTTGTCTGCCGGCTCCCTTGCGGCCTTGCACGAAGAGAAGTGGGCCTATGACGGAGGCAATGGCAACAATTACTACGGGCTCTTCAACAGCTGGGGCCGAGGGGTGCACCGGGCGGCCAGCGGACTAGGAGCGGATGAAATCCTCCCCGATGTCACCGTGTCGCCTTTCATCGGTCACCCAGGGGAAGCATATGGCCTCATCAGCGATGCTTACGCGACCCCGGACGGATCATGGTCCTTCTGCTTTGCGACCAATGGCAAATGGGATGGCTATTCGGTTGGCCCGGCCAGCGGATACTACCAGATCGAACAGGATGTCTTCACAGCCCTACGCGCTGACTTTCTTGCCTGTCAAGCCTCGGGTGTACCTGACGTCAAAGCGCAAGCAGTGCACCTTTTGGGTCAACCAAGGGTCGGCGACACCCTTCTGCACTTGGGCGGCGCCGACATCGGCTTTGCGGCGTTTGACCTGTTGCGTCTCGATGGCCGGAAGGTGGCAGAATGCCAAGTGATGGACCATGGACAGGCCGATGTTTTGAGGTTGGAAGTCGGCCCACTCGAATTCGGCTGGCATGTGGGCCGGCTGACCACGTCAGAAGGCACGGCTTCCCGGCTCACCTTCTTCGTAGGGCACTGAGCGCGGGAGCTAACTTGTGACCTTCATGCCTGACCCTTCCTCCTCCGTCGTCTTCCTGACCGGCGCCAGCAGCGGCATCGGCGCCGCCACCGCCCAACTGCTCGTGGAGCGTGGCCACAAGGTCTACGCCACGGCCCGCCGTCTGGACCGACTGCAGGCCCTGCGCGACAATTTGCCGGCCGGCCAGCAAGGCCGCATCCACATTGCGACCATGGATGTCACGGATGTCCAAGCTCAGTCTGACGCCATCGCAGATTGCGTGGCCCGGTTTGGCCAACTCGACGTGGTGGTCCCCAATGCCGGGCTCGGCATTTTCGCCAACCTCGCGGAAGCCGACCTGCAGGACTGGCACACCATGGTGGAGGTCAACATCAATGGCGTGCTGACCACTGTGCACACGGCCCTGCCTCATTTGATCGCCGCCAAAGGCCTCGTCATCTTCATCGGCTCGGTGGCTTCGCGCAACGTGTTTGCCTTCAGCGGCATCTATTGCGCCACCAAGCACGCCGTGCTTGCCATGGGAGAAGCCATCCGACAAGACCTTAAGGGGAAAGTGGCCTCCACCACCATCTGCCCAGGTGCCGTGGACACGGATTTCATCGAGCAGACCCGCGACACTGAATTGCTCAACCAGTACCGGCCCAACTTCAAAAAAGGCATGCGCCCCAGCTTCATCGCCGAGCATGTCCTGCTCGCCATCGAGCACCGGGGCAAGGGCGTGATTTCCGACATTACGCTCCGACCCGACCTCGCCTGACATGATGGAAAAGGACCCCCTGCGGCTGGTGCTGCTCTCCACCTCCGGAGGCTGGGGAGGACTGGAAATGAACCTGTTTCGGCACGCCCGATGGATGGCCAAAGAAGGGCACATCGTACGCCTGCTGTGTGTGGCCGATTCCCCTTTGCACAAAGCCGCCATGGCCTACATCCAAGGGGAAGAGGGCAAGGGCTTGACCTTGGACTGTCGTACGGTTCGCCAGAGTTCGAAATATTTCGCAGTGGCGACGGCCATCCACCGCGCCACCCGATTGATTCGCTACAGGGCTGACTGGCTCTGGATCAGGGACCCCAAAGACTTGGATGCCTCAGCTCTGGCGCGGCGCATTGTTCGACTTCTCGGGGGCAAGACCCAGCTCCTGTTTCAGCAGGGCATGCAGATTCCTCGGCCCAAAAAGTCACCTTACCACCGCTTTCGCTTTGGAGCCGTCGACGCATGGGTGTCCCCCTTGAAGTGGCTGAAGAATCAGGTCAACACCCGGACTTCAATTCGCCCGGAAGAAACCCACGTCATCCCCCTCGGTCTGGACGACGGGTGGTTTGAACCTCGCCCGGCTGGCGCTCAATACCGGCGACAGTGCCGTCTGGACCTCGGTCTCTCGCAGGAGTCTTTCGTGATCACCTTGGTAGGCCGCATCGACCGTAAGAAAGGCCAGACGACGTTGATCAGGGCCCTTGCCGAGATGCCGCCAGATGCCCACGTTCTGATCGTCGGCGACCCCACGCTGGACGAGTTCAGCGATTACTTTGATGAGGTTCGACAACTGGTCCGCCAAAAGGAACTCCAGTGGCGCGTGCATTTTCGCCCTTACATGACCTTCCCGCGGGCCGCCTTCGTTGCCGCTGACGTCGTGGCCGTGTGCTCACAGCAGGAGAGTGTTGGCTCGGTGACCTTGGAGGCCATGGCTTCCGGGTGCGCCATCATGGGCACGGACGCGGGGGGCACAGCCGAAATCCTCGCCGATGGCCGCGGCTGGACTTTCCCAGCCGATGACGCGGAGACCCTCGCCACGAAACTCATGGAGCTGCGCAACCACGCTGAAATCATGCCTGAACGCATCGAAGCGGGCAAACCCTACATCGCCCATCACCGGCGTTCAGAGGTGGTTCAGCTCTGGAATGAGCTTCTTCGCACCGGGAGCATGAAGGAGCGCTAATTTTGTGCGCCCATGGCCGCATTGACCCAGGAAATCGCACGGCGAAAGACCTTCGCCATCATCAGCCACCCGGACGCTGGCAAAACCACCCTCACGGAGAAGTTCCTGCTGTTTGGTGGGGCCATCCAGACGGCGGGTGCCGTCAAGTCCAATAAAATCACCAAGACCGCCGCATCGGACTTCATGGAAATCGAGCGGCAACGGGGCATTTCCGTGGCCACCTCCGTCATGGCGTTCGAGTACCAGAACTGCCTGGTGAATCTGCTCGACACCCCTGGTCACCGGGACTTTGCCGAGGACACCTACCGCACACTCACGGCCGTGGACAGTGTCATCCTCGTCATCGATTGCGTCAAAGGCGTGGAAGCACAGACCGAGCGCCTCATGGAAGTCTGCCGGATGCGCGACACCCCCGTCATCATCTTCATCAACAAGATGGACCTCGAGGGACGCGACGGCTTCGATTTGCTCGACGAACTCGAGGAGAAACTCAACATCAAGGTGCGTCCGCTCTCCTGGCCCATCAGCCAGGGGCACACCTTCCAAGGCGTTTACAACTTGTTTGACAGCACGCTCCGTCTCTTTCAGAGCGACAAGCAGCGCGTGACGGAGGATCTGCTCAACATTTCCGGACTGGACGACCCCTCCATCGATGAGCTCGTCGGCGAGGACCACGCTACACAACTCCGAGAAGATGTCGAAATGGTCGAGGGCGTTTACGACCCCCTCGACATGGA
>NYTZ01000115.1 GCA_002683735.1 Flavobacteriales bacterium | reverse complement strand
CCCCGTTTTGGAACCTCGTAAAATGTCCCCGACACGTCCCATCCCAAACCCGCATAAAAGCCCAATGCCACCTTTCGAGCATCGGCCCAAATTCCGCCCTCTCCCCTTTGCGCCAAATGCGCCTCTGCATGTCGGATCAACGCACGACCACAGCCTTGACCTCGATGATTTGGATGCGTAGCCATGGCCCGCAAACGGAACGAAATGGTGGGTGGCAAATTTCGATGTGGTTGAGGCATGAAGGTTCCCACAGACACCAAAGTTTTGTCGAAGAACACCCCGAAATGGAGTACATCCGGATCTTCATCGACCTTCATTCGACACTCCGGTCCTGGCGATTTCTCGGGCCAGAGCACCATGGCCCTCAACCCCCATGTCTCTTTAGGTAATATCTGCCGAACGGCATACGGCCCTGACCTCATCTCATCCACTTGTCCCATGTTCTGCGCTCTCGTTTGGTTGGCCTTCCCTTCATGGATGGGTAGAATCGGTCCTCCATCTTCGCCACCTCGAGCTTATCCACCTCCTCCTGGGGCGTCTCATCACGCATATAATCTTCGACGATTTTTGCCCCTACCCTGCCTTTGGGAAACCCCAAAACACGAACATGCTGGGAGTGGATCCGGCGCCGAATCACAACCACCTCATCGGCCTTGACCTCCCGACTGGGCTTCACCCCTTCACCTCCGATGGTGACCCGCCCCTCTTTGACATAAGATGCGGCCAAGGAACGGGTCTTGAACAGCCGCACGGCCCAAAGGAATTTGTCGATGCGCACTCCTCAAAGTTCGACAATCAATCCAATCGCCGGAATGGCCGAGCCTGAGTTCAGGCCGATGTAGCGGGCTTGATAACGGGCGGGATTCATCGGATCCGGGATGGGCGTTCCCGTAAGCGGGTCCCGGACCACGTCCAAGGCATCTGGAGCGTCGGCCACTTGTCCGAAGACATTTTGAACATCCATGAACACATCGAGGCTCCAATTTTTGAAGAACCACTTCTTATCGATGCGCAGATCCAATTGGCTGAAAGCAGCATTGCGCCCGGAGTTAAGCTGGGCATAGTCGAGTTGTGGCACGTTGGCCACATCCCAATACGTGCGATTCAGGGACACATCGAGGTCGTAAGGAGTGAAAGGCAATCCACCACTGTATAGCCAACGGACACCGATTTCCCAGTCCCGCTTGAGCTTGGCTCCGCCGGTCATGGAGACAATGTGCTGGCTGTCCCAAGCGCTGGGAGCGAATTCCCCATTGAACTCGTACTCACTGCGGACATAAGTGTACGCCAACAATCCATACACGCCCTTGTACAGGCGTCGCTGCGCTAGAAACTCGAGTCCGTAAGCACGGCCGGACCCATCGAATCGCACGGACTCATTGCCGACCACACCAAAGTCCGCCCCGAGGTTGGCCAGGGCGATTCCGCTGGCCAGGCTCACCGGCGCCCCATCGTACCCCTTCATAAAGCCTTCCAACCCCAGCGTGGTGTTCTTCTCGGTCCAATCGTAGCGAAGCCCAAGGACCGCTTGATCGCAGCGCAGGTAACGCGCATCAGGTTGGTTGACCCGNTGTCCGTCTTCAACAAACCCCAGAATCAGATAACTCGGAAGCTGATAATAGCGCCCCACATTGGCATTCACACTGAGCTTGGGCNCCACACTCCACCGCATGGCAACACGCGGACTGAACTGCCGGAACGGATTGGCCATGGCCGCATTGACCTCATTGCCATCCACGCGCAGTCCGCCGCTCAAGGTCACCCGGCCATCTGCAAACGGCTTCGACGCTTGGACGAAGGCGCCGTACTTGTGAAGGTCGAAGGCGCTCTGAAAATCGATGGTCACGAGCGTGTCTTGCAGGAAGAGGTAGCGCTCNGTGTAAGTGTCGTTGGTGAACCGGGCGTACTCATATTGGGNACCCCAGGTCATCTTGAACCCCTCGGCACCGTANCGGCGGCGCTCGAGGCGCAGCTTGTTCTCCATCTCTCGGGAGAGGTAATCCAGGGTGCGCGGTTGCGCCAAGTCATTGTCGACATGCTTAAAGGCACGGTTGCTCAACATGTTCCGGCTCGCCACCCATGTCCAGCGCCCGTCCTTGGTGAACTTGTCATACTTGACGCCCATCGCATAGTTCCATTGGCGATTCACTTGCAAGGCATCGAGGATGGCCACCTGGTCCAGGTAATCCTCGGCCGTGGTGTCGTCCGCCACCGACAAGTTGAGCTGGAAGTCATCATACGCGCCGATGCCGAGTACCGTCAATCGCTCATTGGCCGACGGNTGGTAGACCCACTTGAATTGGAAGTCGTTGTAAATGGGCAAGAAAGGCAGCCCAAGCACCTCAAAGAGGAATTGGAGGTAGCTGCGGCGCGCACTCAGGATGAGCGAGCTGTTCTCACCGGTCGGCCCTTCAAAGGTCAATCCGAGGTCGCTCGTCCCGACCACGGCATTAGATGTCCACTGGTCCTTCCGAGCCGTCTTGAAGCCGAATTCCATTACGCTCGACAGGGCATTTCCCCGGGTGGCCGGAAAAGCCCCCGAGTAAAACTCGACTTCCTCCACGAGGTCTACATTGATCATCCCCACCGGACCACCGCTCGCCCCCTGGGTCTGGAAGTGGTTGATGTTCGGGATCTCGATGCCGTCGATGTAGAACCGGTTCTCGTTGGGCGCCCCACCCCGGATGACGATGTCATTGCGGAAACTGGGAATCGCGGCCACACCAGGCAGGCTCCGGATGGCCTTGCTGATGTCTCGCCCACCGCCCGGGTTGCGCTTGATCTCGTTGGTGCCGATACGGCGCAGAGAGAGCGGTGCTTCCTCCTCGCCTTTCGCTGTAACCGCCACCACTTCTGCTGCCTCGACTGCAACGGTTAGGGGCTCCAAAGAGACGTTGAGGAAGGCCGGGCGAGCGGGGGTCAACTCCACCTCCAAGCGGTTGGCCGTTTTGTAGCCGACCGAACTGAAACTGAGGTTGACCACACCCGGCGGCAAACCAGCCAATTCAAAAGCCCCCTCAAAGTCAGTCGAAGTCCCGGTGGCGCCTCCTTGGACGACCACGGAAACAAAGGGCAAGGCTTCCCCGGTGACCTCATCGGTCACCACCCCCTTGACCGAAGCCGTTTGGCACCAGGACTGAGTGGTGTAAATCAGGAATGAAGTGGCCAAAAAGAGGCCTCGGAGAGATTTTTGCGGCATAAAGCGGTTGACTGAAACAAAGGAACAGCCCAAAGGGCGGCAGGTTTCCCCACCCGTCCCGGATCAGCCCAAGTCGAGGTCCAGCCGCTTGCGCAAGACCTCGAGGGCGGGGTTCTCCTCCGCCCATTTCGTGTAGCGGTCTTTTGGAGACAAGAAGGCCGGAGCCGCCTCCACCTCGGAGACGAACAGCTCCAACGACAGCTTCCCATTGCCCACGTGCGTCCGAACGAAATGCAGCAACTCGGCGGCACACTCCTTCATCTCCTCATACTGCACCTCATTGGAGACGGTGAAACGGATCGTGGGGTCCTCAAAAAGAAAATCCCCCCCGAGAAGCGTGGCGGCCAAGCCCACACGATTCTGTCCGCGCAGGTGTTCGCTCAACGCGGCCCACCCTCGCTGCACTGCTTCTGCATTATAAACGCCATCGAGGTGAGAGGTGTCGGACAACTCCACGGCCCCTTCCTCCTTCTTTTCTTCGACCTCCACCAACATGCTCTTCCCTCCCAGCAATGCCGTCAAGCTCCCCGTCGGTGCGGCTGACTTCTTCGGGCGGCCGAGGGTGATGGCCAAATCGGCATCGAGGTGAGCATCCCCTGCGGCCTCGGTCTGCTCCGGAGAAAGGGGCGTATCGGCAGGCGCAGATGTGGGTAAAGGCGCTTCCGTCGTGGAGGGCACGGGCACGGCCACTTGGACTTCGAGGGCCGCCGCGGACAATGCCGGTNCNNCNGTCCCTTCCTCAACGACGGGTTTCAATGGGGGAGCCTCCTCATGAACTGGTGCAGGCACCGGTGCCGGGTCGGCATTGGACGGAACAGACGTCACAGTCTCCCGGACCACGGGTACAGGCGCATTCAAGGCCGCTTCCACTTCCCACCCGAGGATGGGAATGAGCTCATTTTTTTTTTGCCCCCTCGGCAGCGGATGCTTCCTGGGAGCCGACTCGCATGAGCATCAATTCGACCAGTAGCCTTGGATGTCGGGACACCCGATACTGCTGGTCAGCCTCATTGGCATGGCCGATGGCAGCCACCAAGAAATGCAAGCTGCAGCGCCGAGCCTGTTCGCCAAACCGATCGGCCACGGTGGCCCCGGCTTCCATCAAGGACAAGGTCGCCTCATCCTTGCAGACGAGCAGGTTGCGCAGGTGCTGTCCGAGGCCTGTCACGAAATGATGCGCGTCGAAACCGGCGGCCACCACCTCCTCCAATTGCAGGAGCATGTCCCCGATGCGGCCCTCCAAGGCGGCGTCCACCACATTGAAGTACACATCGTGGCCAAGCACATTGAGGTGGCGCGTCACGGCAGCGTAAGTGACGCCCTCTTGACTTGAGGCCACCATNTGATCGAAGATGCTGAGGGCATCCCGCATCGCACCGTCAGCGCGTTGGGCGACCACATTGAGCGCTTCAGGCTCGGTGGCCACACCTTCCTGCCCCGCGACAAATTGAAGGTGGTCAGCAATGTCCCGGGTGGTGATGCGGCGGAAGTCGTAGATCTGGCACCGCGACAGGATGGTGGGCAGAATCTTGTGTTTTTCCGTGGTGGCCAGAATGAAAACCGCGTGCTTGGGCGGCTCCTCCAACGTTTTCAGAAACGCATTGAATGCGTCTTTGGACAGCATGTGCACCTCATCGATNACGTACACCTTGTATTGCCCGTCCTGTGGGGGAATGCGCACCTGATCAATGATGCTCCGGATGTGCTCTACCCCATTGTTAGACGCGGCATCGAGTTCAAAGACATTGAAGCTGCGCTCGGCCTGCTCCGGGGTAAACCCATTGATGGCATTCGCAAAAATCCGAGCGCAGGTGGTCTTACCGACGCCCCGCGGGCCACAGAACAGGTAGGCTTGGGCGATCTGGCCGGACTCNATGCTGTGGCGCAAGGTGTCCGTGATGGACTTCTGGCCCACGACCGTCTCCCAGGTGGTGGGGCGGTACTTCCGAGCGGAGACGAGAAAATTGCTGCCTTCAGCCATATTCCAAAGGTGCGGCTTGGCCCGGAAAAGCCGGTGTTCCAATTTTGCACAGGGCGCCCACATTTTGTGGCCGCACCCCACTTGTGATCGAATCCCGAAGGAACCCCTTGCGAAGCGATGTCCTTTGACGTAGATTTGCGCCCCCTTTTGCGTATAGCNCATGTTCCGGAATCGATACGAAACGGTCTTCATCATCACTCCCGTCCTCTCTGACGAGCAGACGAAGGAGGTGGTNAAGAAGTTCAAGGACCTCCTTAAAGACAAAGGAGCCAACATCACCCACGAAGAGAACTGGGGCATGCGGAAGCTTGCCTACCCGATTCAGAAGAAATCNACCGGTTTCTATTACTTGGTGGAGTTTGATGCAGAGCCCTCTGTGATCCTCCCGTTCGAGACGGAATTCCGTCGTGACGAGCGCATCATTCGGTTCCTGACCACCAAGATGGACAAGAACCACATTGCCTTCGCTGAAAGCCGCCGCGACCGCGAGTCGGACCGCCGCGAGAAGCCGAAGCAAGCCAACGCTGAGGCCCAAGCCTGAACGCCCAAAAGTCCACTGACATGGCTGACAACAAGAACGTGCGTTACCTGAACCCGATCGCCATCGATACGAAGAGCGAGCGCTACTGCCGTTTCCGCGAGAAGGGCTTCAAGTACATCGATTACAAGGACCCGGACTTCCTCCTGATGCTGGTCAACGAGCAAGGCAAAATNTTGCCCCGCCGCTTGACAGGCACCAGCTTGAAGTACCAGCGCCGCGTCGGCAAGGCCATCAAAAAGGCCCGCCACATCGCGCTGCTCCCCTACCTCGCTGACCAGTTGCGCTAAGCAACCCAATTGACCGCGACATGGACGTGATTCTCAAGCAGGATGTCGAGCGCCTGGGCGCCAAGAACGACATCGTGACCGTCAAAAACGGTTACGCCCGCAACTACCTCATTCCCCAAGGCTTTGCCATCGCCGCCACCGTCAGCGCGCGGAAGGTGGTGGCCGAGACCATTCGCCAGCAATCCCACAAGGCCCGCAAAGCCCTTGCCGACGCTCAGGCCCTCGCCGAGAAGATGAACGGTCTGACCGTGAAGATTGGCGCCAAGGCCGGCGAAAGTGGTAAAATCTTTGGCTCCGTCAACAGCATCCAGGTGGCTGAAGCCCTCGCCGCCGCAGGGCACGAGGTTGAGCGCAAGAACATCGACCTCGGCTCGGATNCCATCCGTGACTTGGGCAGCTACACCGCCAAAGTGAAGCTTCACAAAGAGGTCTTCGCTGAAGTGACCTTCGAAGTGGTCGCTGAATAAGATTTTCCTCCCGCAAAGGATTACCGGAAACAAAAGGGGGCGCTGCCCCCTTTTTTTGTGTCCGCCCCCTGCTGCCATGTCGAGGTTTAAACTGCACAGCGAATTCCAGCCCACCGGTGACCAGCCCGAAGCCATCCGGCAGTTGGCGGAGGGTCTGGATGAAGGGATTGCCCATCAGACCCTGCTCGGGGTGACAGGATCGGGCAAGACATTCTCCATTGCCAATGTGATCGAGCGGAGCCAGCGGCCAACACTCGTCCTGAGCCACAACAAGACCCTTGCCTCCCAGCTCTATAGCGAGTTCAAGGAGTTCTTCCCGGACAACCTCGTCGAGTACTTCGTCAGCTACTACGACTACTACCAACCCGAGGCCTATATCCCGTCCAGCGGCACCTACATCGAAAAGGACCTCGCCATCAACGAGGAAATCGAAAAGCTGCGCTTATCGGCCACCTCTGCCTTGTTGAGCGGACGGCGAGATGTCATCGTAGTGGCGTCGATTAGCTGCATCTACGGCATCGGCAACCCCGTGGAGTTCCACAAGAGCGTCATCGAGGTCAAGGTGGGCCAGGTCATTGCGCGAAACGCCTTGCTGCACCGCCTCGTCGAGAGCCTTTACCACCGGACGCGCGGCGAATTCAGCCGTGGCTCGTTTCGGGTCAATGGCGATGTGGTGGACGTCTTCCTAGCCTACGCCGACCACGCGGTCCGCATCCATTTCTGGGGCAACGAGATTGAACGCATCGAGACCATCGATCCTGAGCACGGGAGCGTGTTCCACACCTTCGAGTCGTTGCGCATTTACCCGGCCAACTTGTTCGTCACNGGCAAGGACACCCTGCAANAGTGCATCTGGGAGATCCAGCAGGACATGGTCAAGCAGGTCCAATGGTTCAACGAACAGGGCCGCTTCATCGAAGGCAAACGACTCGAGGAACGCACCACCCACGACCTCGAGATGATGCGAGAGCTGGGATTCTGCAGTGGCATCGAGAACTACAGCCGCTACTTTGACCGGCGCCAGCCCGGACAGCGCCCCTTCTGTCTGCTCGACTACTTCGCAGACGACTTTTTATTGGTGGTCGATGAAAGCCACGTGACTGTGCCCCAGGTGGGCGCCATGTATGGCGGTGACCGGTCACGAAAGGTGTCGCTAGTGGAACACGGCTTCCGATTGCCTTCTGCACTGGACAACCGTCCGCTGAAGGACGACGAATTCGAAGGCATGGTTCACCAGACCATCTATGTCAGCGCCACCCCGGCGGACTACGAGTTGGAGAAAAGCGAAGGTGTGGTGGTGGAACAGCTCGTCCGCCCCACAGGCCTGCTCGACCCGCCCATCGAGGTGCGGCCCTGCAAGAATCAAGTGGACGACCTGATCGGCGAAATCCGCAAGACCCTCGACATGGGCGACCGGGTGCTGGTGACCACCCTCACCAAGCGGATGGCCGAGGAATTGTCCCGCTACCTCGACCGGCTTCGCATTTCCTGCGCCTACATCCACAGCGACGTCAAGACGCTGGANCGGATCGAAATCATCCGCAACCTCCGCGAGGGGGTGATCGACGTGTTGGTGGGCGTCAACCTCTTGCGTGAGGGCCTCGATCTGCCCGAAGTCTCTCTGGTGGCCGTCATGGATGCCGACAAGGAGGGCTTCCTTCGCTCCAACCGCTCGTTGACCCAGACCGCCGGCCGTGCGGCGCGAAACGTCAACGGCCGGGTGCTGATGTACGCCGACAAGGTGACGGACTCCATGGCCCAAACCATTGAAGAGACATCCCGCCGGCGAGAGAAGCAGGAAGCTTACAACGCCGAACATGGTCTCGTTCCAGTTCAAGTGAAGCGGACAAAGAAGACCGTCTTCGAGCAAAGCGAGCTCATTGAAGATCGCCCCAGTCCGATTGCGGCCGAACCGGCGGCCAATGGGGCCGGCATCCTCGCCGATCCGGTGGTGGCCGGCTACGTATCAAAACAGGACCGCCAAGCTATGGACAAGCTCATGGCGAGGATGAAACGCGAAATGGAAAAGGCTGCGAAGGAGCTGGCCTTCATGGATGCCGCCCGCATGCGGGACGAGCTCTTCGCCTTGCAGGATGCAGTCAAGGACTGGCCTGCCTGAAATCGCACTTCCTTCCCCACCTTGCAACTCAACGGGACGGGGTCCTGTCCCTTCCCTGCCTGCAACCCGAAATCGATGACCCTCCAACGCCACTTCACTGTGGGCCTGATGGCCCTTCTTCTCTTCCCGCTCTCCCTCCTG
>NYTZ01000114.1 GCA_002683735.1 Flavobacteriales bacterium | reverse complement strand
TCGGCATGGATGTAAAGCTTTTGGCCCACGCGGATCATGTCGCCCCGCAAGCCATTCCATTGCCGCAATTCCCGTACCGAAACCCCATGTCGCCGGGCAATGGTGCCCAGGACATCTCCGTTTTTGACCCGATACACCATCACCTCGGGTTCGAACTTGACCTCGGGGGTGCGGTGCGGTTCCCACTCCAAGGCTTCGGGCATCCGTTCGATGAACATGCCAACCACTTCCTGGGGCAAGACAAGCGACCACCCCCCACCGATGGCGCCAGGTATGACCTCCTTGCGGTATTGGGGGTTCAATTGGGCAATCTCCGACACGGGCCTGCCTGTAACATGGGCGACCTGATCGAACCGGAGGTTTCGATGCACCATGACGGTGTCGAGCGCAAACCGGGGGACGGCCGGGTCGCTGGGCACCAATCCAGATTCCACCGGATGGGCAAAGAGGTAGGCCAACGCCATGATGGACGGCACGTATTTGGCCGTCTCCCGCGGCAGGAACCGGCGGACTTTCCAGAAGTCCCGTGAGCCCGCGCGTCNNATNGCCTTGTTNACNTTGCCCGGNCCNGCGTTGTANGCNGCCANNGNCAANTGCCAATCNCCNTCNTAGATNTCNTNNANCCNCTTNAGNAANCGNCANGCNGCNTCNGTNGCNNCNANCGGGTCNNGNCGCTCATCNACCCAACTGTTGATCTCCANNTCNTGNCNNCGTGCGGTGTTGTACATGAACTGCCACAACCCCGTCGCGCCGGCACCGCTTCGCGCCAATGGATTCAAGCCGCTCTCCAACACGGGCACATACTTCAACTCCAACGGCAGTCCGTGGCGGTCCAACGCTTCTTCAAACAAAGGAAAATACTGCGGNGCCCGGCCCATCATGCGGCCGAGGAAAATGGGCCGGCGACGCATCATAAAGGAGATGCGGTCGAGCACAGCNCCATGCGGCGCCAAATCCATGGAAGTCCTGCGGTCCAAGTCGGCCAAATCCCGCAGGATGGCGNCCGTGTCAAGGTCAGCAGCCAAGGCCTTGCTGTCGATTCCCGCGTACCAAATGGTGCTNTCGGCACTTAGGCAATGGGCCTCGGAACACCACGCCCACCATGCCGAGTCCGCCTTGGCCATCCAAAGGGAGTCCAATTCAGCCCCGCCCGANTTTATNTGCAGGGAGTCCTTAGAAGAAACCGTNCTTGCGCAAAGCGCCAAGGTGTCCGCAGACGCAGACAAAGAATCAGATTGAGCGCAAGTCCATGCAGANGTCGCCAAACAGCCCAAAAGAAGGGCGGATTTGGTGCAATGAATGCGCTTTCGGCCCTCAGGCCTTGTCCGCGTCATCGCCGGACTTTCCGTCGTCCTGGGTCGCGTCCTTGAACTCCTTGACGCCTCGGCCCAAGCCGCGCATCAGCTCAGGAATTTTGCGGCCTCCAAACAACAAGAGGACGACCAGAACGATCAGAATGACTTGAGTAGGTCCAATGGCTCCCATCCGGTGGATTTTGCAGCGAAGTTCGGCGAAAAGAGCCCGTTTTCGTCAACAAAGGGAATCAACCCGCCAAGGGGGCGTTGTCGATGAGGCGAACACCGGCCCAATGAGCGGCCACAATAACCCGTCCACCTCGGTTGGGTGCGCATCCTGGTTCAAGGGTTTCCGCGTCCACCACCGCCAGGTACTCCACCCCAAANCCGAGCGCGTTCAGCCGCGCACGTTGGACATCCACCTCNCTGCCATCTCCGCCGGATTGGACCACCGCGTTGAGTGCAGAGTGCAACGCCGTTGCGCCCTGCCTGTCCACGTCCGAGAGCCGGGCATTTCTCGAGCTCATGGCCAAACCACCAGGCTCCCGCACCGTGGGCACCGCCACGATGTCCAGCGCCGGAAACTCCAACTTCGCCAATCTGCGGATCACCGCCAACTGCTGCCANTCCTTCTCGCCGAAATAAGCGCANGTAGGNTTGGTGGCTTCAAACAACGTCCGCACCACGGCCACCACACCGTCAAAGTGACCAGGCCGGTGCGCGGCTTCCCANCGTTGGGTGAGGGCGCCGTAGTCCGAGACCGCTACCTGCGCTGGNACACCCTCCGGGTACATCTCCTCCGAAGTCGGAAACACGACTGCGTCTGCACCAAACCGCCTGGCCAATNNCACATCCGCATCTTGGGTGCGCGGGTACGCCGACAGGTCACCAGCATCGTTGAACTGGGTGGGATTCACATACACGCTGACCACAACATGCCCCAAGTCTCCCGCCTTTTGCCGTGCTGCACGGATAAGCGCACCATGGCCATCGTGCAAGGCCCCCATGGTCGGCACGAAATGAACCGGAATGGGCTTCCCGTCAAGTGGAAGGGCCTCTTTCCAAGATTGGAAACTGCTCAAGACCAAGGTATCCATGTCGTATTCAGACAAACAGGCAAGGATTGACACGGACCACTGCGCAGCTAACGTGTGTCAACGCCCACGAATTCAAGGGGCCCAAAGTAGCTGAACCACTTGAAAAACCGAGCATTTCAGCCTATATTTGAGCAAGCCTGTACTTATCCGGAAGATTCATGAGCAAGACCCGCATCCTTTACGTCAGTCAAGCAATTCAACCCTTTCTTCCGGAAAGCCCGATCAGCAAGGCAGCCCGGCAAATTCCCCAAGGGGTCCACGAGCGCGGACGCGAAATCCGCGTTTTTATGCCTCGTTTCGGCGTCATCAATGAGCGCCGCCACCAGTTGCACGAAGTCATCCGCCTGAGCGGCATGAACCTCAACGTAAACGACACCGACCACCCGCTGATCATCAAGGTAGCGTCGATCCCTACTGCCCGGATGCAGGTTTACTTCATCGACAATGATCACTACTTCAAAAAGAAAGTGACCTGGTTTGATGCCAAGGACAAGTTGGTTCCGGACAACGACGAGCGCGCCATCTTCTTTGCCCGCGGTGTCTTGGAAACGGTGCGCAAACTCAGCTGGGCCCCGGANATCATCCACTGCCACGGTTGGATGGCCTCTTTGGTCCCCTTGTATCTCAAAGAGCTGTTCAAGGAGGACGCGCACTTCGAAAACACCAAGGTGGTGACCAGCCTTTATGACGAAGGATTCAACGGCACGCTGAACGGCAGCCTTGGTGACAAGGTCGCCTTCGATGGCATCGCANCCGACAAGTTGGAGAGCCTCAAGCTCCCCACGTTTGATGCGCTGAACCAGCTCGCCATGCATTACTCCGACGCTGTCATTGCCGGGTCCGAGTCTTTCACCGAAGAGACGCAAGCCGCGTGGGAAGCGCTGGATTGCCCCAAAATGCCTTTCTCGGAAGCCGAGCTCGGCGCTGCGGAAGTCGCCAATTTCTACGACACCATCCTCGAGGGAAAGGAGGTGGCCGTTGAGGGTTGATCCCTGACTCCGTCCCACTTATTGTGAACACCCGTCCAACTTTGGTTGGATATCGGGTGCCTTGACGGCCATCCTGTGCGACCTTTCGCACCGATTCACTCACGCATGCGCCCGACACGCGTTTTCCTTCTCGTTGCCTTGTTGGCCCTTNGCATCACCGCCTGCCGGAAACCGAATGGCGGGCTTGGGCTTGGGCTTCAACCTGAAGGCGAGCTGCTCGATTTGCGGACGGACACCCTTNCCTTCTCGTTGGAGAT
Source organism: Flavobacteriales bacterium (assembly GCA_002683735.1). Next base: position 2,212 of record NYTZ01000114.1, on the reverse strand, counting down.
GGTCCATGTAGACTCGCTCCGCACAGATGAACGAAGCCGTCTTCTTCTCGGCACCACCATCGATCCAATCAGTGGNTTGACGTCGGCCTTCTTCTCCACCGAGCTCCGCCTCAGTCAAACGGCGGTGGACTTCGGAGACAACCCCGTTTGCGACAGTGTCGAATTCGTGCTTCGCTTCAATGGGCCTTCCTATGGTCTCAATGCCGACCAATATCTCGTGGTCGAGCAGTTGGCGGACACCATTTCNATCGACAGCGCCTATTACGCCCAAGACATCCCGGAGACCATTCCTGGCAACCTCGTGGACCCAGCGTCCCAACCAATTCAGATGCACCCATCCCAGTCCGTCTATGTCGGCAGTGACACACTGAGTGCCCAAGTCCGGATGCTGTTGGATTCCAATTTCGGCCAATCCCTCATCGATGCCGACTCTTCGGTTTTCGCGTCCAATGCCGCNTGGCGCGAACACTTCAAGGGACTCCAAGTCCGTTCCGAAAGTGGCGGTGGCGGCATTGTCAGCCTAGAGCCCAACGCCGGCGTCAGCTACCTGCGNCTGCATTATCACAACTCCACGGACACGACGACTTACGACTTCATCCTCAACGCGAACGCCGCCAGAATCGGACACTTCCGCCACAGCTGGTCTTCTGAGTTCCAAGCCCTTAACGACAGNCTCCCCACCGAAGGGGCTCAGCGTGTTGCCCTTGTCGGAGCAGGTGGGTCTTACCTCCGCCTCGACCTGGCCGGGCTGGACAGCTTAGACGCTCCTGAGGGCGCCGTCATCAACCGCGCCGAAGTGGTCCTGCCCCTCATCGACGTCCCTTCCAAACTNCCACGACCAGCCATCCTCACCACCTTCCTCAAAAATGACGGTGGCGGACTGGAGCTCGCGCCGGAAGCGGGANCCCCTGGTGTTACCTACGGTGGAACGTATGACGCCACCCGTGACGCCTACGTGCTCAACTACCCCGTGTCCGCCCAGCGACGGCTCAACGGAGAAGAGGCGCGCCGCTACCTCTACCTCTACTCGGAATTGTCCTCCATCGCCTTGGAGCAAGTGGTCTTCCACACCCCGGTATCCACCCCGGAATCCGCGTTCATCGTNACGTGGTCCGAATGATTCGCCCGTGCGGGCCCAACGTATCTTTCCCCCATGTGTGGCATCGTCGGTTACCTCGGAGAACAGCAAGCCTTTCCCCTGCTCATAAAAGGGTTNAAGCGCTTGGAGTATCGGGGCTACGACAGTGCGGGCATCGCTGTCGTCGGACCCGACAGCAGCCTTGANCACCACCGACGCAAAGGCAAAGTCGACGACCTTCTTGCCCACATTGGCCACCACACACCGCCTGGAAACCTGGGCATCGGACACACCCGATGGGCCACCCACGGCGCACCCAACGATGCCAACGCACACCCGCACTTGAGCGGTGATGGACAACTCGCCCTGATTCACAACGGCATCATCGAGAACTACCACGCCCTCAAGGAGACCTTGGCCGATCGCGGTCATGTCTTCCACAGCGACACCGACACCGAGGTGCTCGTTCACCTCATCGAAGAGGTGCTCAAAAGCAGTGAAGAACTCGACCTCTTCGAGGCCACACGCATTGCACTTGATGAAGTGGTGGGCGCGTACGCCATTGCCATCATGGATGTGGCCCGGCCCAATGAACTCGTGCTCGCACGAAAGTCCAGTCCCTTGGTCATCGGCATTGGCGAGGGCGAATACTTCATTGCCTCGGACGCGACGCCCATCGTGGAGTACACCAAGAATGTCGTGTACCTCGAAGACGAGGAAGTGGCCCGGCTGTCCCTGACCGAAGGGCTCAAAATCCGCACCATCCGCAACCACAAGGTGACCCCGGTCATCACGGAGCTCGAAATGGCGCTCGAATCCATTGAAAAAGGAGGGTACGAGCACTTCATGCTCAAGGAAATCCACGAGCAGCCCCGATCCATTGCAGACTGCCTGCGCGGCCGACTTCGGCTCAGCCAAAGCACCATCCGCATGGCCGGCATCGACGACCACGAAGACATGTGGTCCAGTGCGCGCCGACTCATCATCGTGGCTTGTGGCACCAGCTGGCACGCGGGACTCATTGCCGAGTACATGTTCGAAGAGTTCGCCCGAATTCCCGTCGAGGTAGAATATGCCAGCGAGTTCCGCTACCGCAACCCAGTCATCGAGGAAAACGACATCCTGATCGCCATC
>NYTZ01000113.1 GCA_002683735.1 Flavobacteriales bacterium | reverse complement strand
TATGTGGTCTCGTCGAGGGTCAGGCGCGGGAAAGTGGCATCATCGCCCGGTTGGCGCCAACGGTCGAGGATTTCGGTCCGCATGTTCCAGCTGGTCACCACGCCAAGTTGCCGCTTGGAGGAGCTGTCGAAGATCTTGGCGCCATAGCTGAAGGTGGCGAGGGCACGCAGGTCCCATCGCTTGTAGCGGAACGTGTTGGTCATGCCGCCCACGAAATCGGGCAGGCCGTCGCCCACATACTTGCGCTCATTGTTGTCGTAGTCGAAGGTCTCGTTGCCGGCGCGGTCGAGGTAGACCGGCAGGCCCGTCTCGCTGTCTACGTGGCTGAACTCCATCAAGTAGAAGCTGCCGACGGGGCTGCCCGGGATGACGCGGCTGTCGTTGGTTCCGCCGCTTACGGCGTCCGGCGTGTAGTTGCCGATGTCCTCAAGCTCGTTGTAGTTCCGGGCGCAGTTGAGCTCAGTCGTCCACTGGAATTCGCCGATCAGGTTGCGGCTTTTGATGGTGAATTCGATACCCCGATTGAGGATGGTGGCGACGTTGTCCCACCGGTTCGTGAAGCCGGTGCTGGGCGGGGTGGAGACGTTCATGATGACGTCCTTGGATCGCTTGTTGTAGTAGGCGATCTCGGTCGTCACGCGGTCGTTCCACAGGCCGATTTCGATGCTCGCGTCCACGGTGCGGCTGGTCTCCCAACGTAGGTTTGGGTTGGCGGGCTGCATCGGGAAAAGGATGGGCTGGCCGTTGTAGAGAATGCCGTTGTCAGCTGCGCTGTAGGTGCCGAAGCGGGCGTAGTCCGGAAGGGCTGCGTTTCCGGTGCGGCCCCAGCTGGTGCGCGCCTTGAGGAAGCTGAGTTGCCCGCTCTCGAACCAAGGCTCGTCGCTGATGACCCAGCCGGCACTCAGCGAGGGGAAGAAGCCGTAACGGTAGTTCCGGCCGAAGCGGCTGGAACCGTCCACCCGGGCCGTGCCCTGGAAGAAGTAGCGGTCCTTCAGCGTGTAGTTGGCGCGGCCGAAGTAGGACAGGAAGCTGTGCTGGGACGGGTTGTTCACCGTGGTCTGTCCGTTGGCCACCTCCAGCAGGCTGTCGTTCTCGAAGATGGGACCGGTCACATCGCCGAAACCGATGCCGTATCCGTAGCTGTCCGTCCGCTGGAATTCCGAACCGGCGAGCAGGCTCAGTTGGCTGAATTCCGTCAGGTCCATGTTGTAGTCGGCCGTCAGGCTGTAGTTCCAATTCAGGACGTAGTTGGCGTAGCGGTTGGCATTGCCCAAGTCGCTAGAAAGGAAGATGCTCGGCGGGTTGTAGATGTCCTCCCGGACGTGCATATAGTCGAATCCACCGGAACCCTTAATAAAGAGCTTGTCGGTGGGGGTCAGGATGATGCTGGCGTTGTTGATGGAGCGGTCCTCCGTGGTCACCCACGTCTTGCTCTCGCGAACGGCAACGGGGTTCTTGGTTCCGCCCCACTCATCCTGGTACAGGAAGTAGTCTCCGGGCAGGGCCTGGACGGAGCCGTCTGCGTTGAACAGGGTGTCTGTTCGGTACACTGGGTAGTAGGGGAGCGCATTGGACATGGCGTCACCGAGGCCGCCTGACCAGGCTGCATCGATGCGATTGTTGATGCCCCGACTGAGGCTGGAGGACAGCATGACCTTGAACCAATCCGTGGGTTGGTAGTCTCCGTTGAATCGGCCGCTGACACGCTCGTAGCTGTTGCCGATTAGGTAGCTGCCATTGTCGTCGTAGCTGACGCCGGCATAGAGGCTGTGCTTCTCGCCGCCACTCCGTGCACCAAAACTGTAGTTGTGCTTGACCCCCATGCCGACGGTTTCGTTGACCCAGTCGGTGTTGGTCATCATGGCCTCCTCAAAAGCCGAACGGCGGGCTTCCGGGCTGTCGCCCGCGGAGGTGAATCCGGGCAGCCAGACGTAGCCGGTTCCCCCGTCGTTTTCCCAGGCTTCCTGACGCAAGGTCAGGTACTCTTCGGTGTCGAGCATGTTGGGCAGGGAGGCCGGGGTGGAAAGGCCCATGGACGAGCTGAATTCATAGCTCGTGCCCGACTTGCCACGCTTGGTGGTGATGAGGATGACCCCGTTGGCGCCACGGGAACCGTAGATGCCGGTGGCCGCCGCGTCCTTCAGGATCTCCACCGACTCGATGTCGTTGGGGTTGATTGTGGCAAGCGGGTTGTTGTTCATGGCTCCGCTGTTGCCGCGCAGGAAGTAGTTCTGCGTGATCGGAATGCCGTCCACCACGTAAAGCGGGTCGCCTGCGGCCGATACGGAAGCCACGCCGCGCACCCGGATGAGGCTGCCTGCCCCGGCGACACCGGAGCTCTGCGACACCTGAACTCCTGCGGCTTGGCCCTGAAGGGCGGCTTCAAAGCTGGGGGTGCGGACGGCGGTGATCTGCTTGCTGTCGATTTGTGCAATGGAACCCGTGACCTCCTTTTTGCGTTGGACACCATAACCGACCACTACCACATCGTCCATGAGGACGGCATTCGTCTCGAGTTGCACATTGACGGTCTTGGTTTCGCCGGCTGAGAGAGTCAAAGAGCGGTTGGCTTTGAGGTACCCCACAAAGGAGTAAAGCACTTCGTGATTGCCAGCCCCCAAAGGCAGCGTGTAACGGCCATCCAAGTCGGTGGAGACACCGCGGGCGCCGCCATTGGCCACAACAGTGGCGCCGGGCAAGGGGTCGCCATTTTCATCGCTGACAACGCCGGTCACCGATTGGGCGGAGACAGCCATCGACCAGCTAAGGGACAACAGGGCCCCGAGAAGCAAGAGATAACGGTTCATGTTTGATTCAGGTCGGCCTGTTTTCCAGGCGGGAAAAAAATAGAATGCAGAGTGTGAAATGAACACACTTGGGCATGCCCAATTAGTCCACATTCAACCAATAGGCCGCTTGGTTGCCGGTGGGGGTAATCCACCGTATGAGCAGCGGGCCATCCGGCAAGTTGGAGGGAAGTGACAAACCTTGAGCGCCAACGGATACCGGCAGTTTCGTCACGCGACGGCCGGTCAAGTCGAGGATGTGCACCTCGCCGGCCACCGACACTGGGGCATCAAACCGGATTGAGGCATCCCGACCGGGGTTGGGGCCGATGGTGAATCCCGCGGGCTTGCGCGCTTCCTCAATGCCGAGGATGTTCTCGGGCGTTTCCAACGCCACATCGGTCCAAAGGTGATATTCACCCGGGGCGAAGTCCATGGCGGCTTCAAGGTCGGTCACGTCCAAGGCTTCTCCGGTGAAGTAGTCGTACCACATGCCCGTGTGCTGGAATCCGGGAGTCATAGACAGGTCGGTAACCTGGAAGTTGCCGGCCACGACCACGTTCATATCGCTGCCGTTGAGGTGCAGGCGCTTTCCGTATCCCCAAACGTCCCAATTGAAGTCGGTGGTCTGGAATACGGCGTGATCACGCTTGAGACCGGACAGGGCCGACATCACCTGGTAAACTCGGTATCGGGCGGCCGCATCACGGTAGTCCCAGCGGACCGGCTTGGCGGCCACACGGCAGTCTTCAGAGATGGTTACGCCGTCGCTGCAGGTGTTGATGCTGTAGTCGTATCCGAGCTCTCCGAATTGCCAGATCATCTTCGGGCCGGGCAAGGGCAGGTTGAAGCATGCGGCCAGTTCCATCCGGGCCAAGGCCGTTTCCAAGTCGGAAGCGTCGTAACTGCCATTGCTGTTGCCGAACTGGACATTCTTGTACATCAGCCGTTCTTCGTCGTGGCTTTCTGCGTAGCTCACTGAACGCGGGTGATTCCATCCGCGGGCCTGCCAGCTCGCCCAGTTGAGGTTGGAGGGGTAGCCCAAGGCAGCCTCTTGGTAATCGTGGGTTACGTTGGCCCACGTCATGAAACCGAGGTCCGCCAGCGCCTTCTCCTCGTTGTTGTCCGTCCAGTGCTCCAGAATCATGTAGAAACCGGGATCCTGTGACCAGATGTGGTTGCCGTAGTTTGCCCAGAGGTCAATCCGGTCTTGGTCGTAGCCGCCTCCGGTGGCATTCCAGGTGAACCCTTGGCTGAGGTCCCAGCGGAAGCCATCCACGTGGAATTCCTCGCGCCAAAAATCCATGACCCGCTTGGTAAAGTCCTGTGTGGCTTCCGCTTGGTGGTCGTAATCAAAGAAGAAGCTGAAGCTGTTATCCGGTGGCTGGACGTTGAAGAATGGATTGTCCGGTGCCGGCATATTGCCTTGCCACCACATCAGGATTTGCGGGTTGGGCCAGTCGCTGTGGTTGAGCACCATGTCCAGGATGACGGCGATGCCGCGCTCGTGACACGCGTCGACCAGCTCTTTGAATTTGTCCGCAGGCCCGTATGCCTTGTCGACGGCGAAATAGAAGGACGGGTTGTAGCCCCAGCTGTCGTTGCCATTGAATTCATTGATGGGCATGAGCTCCAGCGCCGTGATGTTCAAGGAGCTCAAGTAATCCAGGGTGTCCAGCAGGAATTGGAACGTGCGCTCTTCGCTGAAGTCGCGAACGAGCAGCTCATAGATTACGAGGTTTTCTTGAGCAGGACGGTCGAAGTCACCGTCGGTCCACTCGAATTCAGGTCCTCCGGTTTGGAAGACGCTGACCGGTGACTGATTGGTCAGGCCAACGGGGAAGTCGATCAGGAAAGGGTAGGTACTCTCCGGAATCCANGGGTCGTTCCAGTAATCGAGTTGCTTCTCTGCATAAGGATCCGGGAAGCGGTCGTCGTTGGGCATGACGTGATACTGGTACCGGTATTCCTGAGCGGGATTGATTCCGCTGAGTTCAATCCAGAAACGCTGGCCATCCGGCGTCACGTTCATCATGAAGTCTTCATCGATGGCCCAGTTGGTCAGGTCACCCACAAAAAAGACGTGGCTCTTCCCGGGCGCGAAGAGCTGAAGGACCATGGACGTGCCGTCGGCTGAAGGATTGAGGCCGTCTCGGGTGCCCGCCGGGGCCTCGGCCACATTGGGGCTGTCGGGGAGCACGACCAATTCGACCTCTGCCGTGATGCTCTCGTCCCCATTTTCTGCCGTGAAGACCACTGTGATGGTTCCGCTCAGTGTCGGCGTGTAGGTGTGGTTCAATTCCGTGGCATCCATGGCCTCGGCGATGATGTCTCCATCCACGCTGAAAGTGAGGTGGGCGNTTTCCGTCGCGTTGGCCGAAAGCGAAATCGGCTCTCCCGCGATGACCAGAGAGCTGGCTTCCGAAGGCTGCTGGAATACCGCCTCAAATCCACCATTGCTGAGAGGCAGGAAGATGTCACTTCCGTCCGANTCGCGNCCGACAAGGGAGCCGGGGCCATTGCGGAACACCATGGCGATCTGCTCGGCTTCCACGCCGGCAGCGATGCCATAGAAATCGGCCAGGGTCTGGCCGCCGAAGTCATAACTCCAAAGATTGGTGCCTTCGTAGCTCATGGCCCACNGGGGGTCGGTNCTGGCCCAAGGCATGTTCACATATTGCCAATCGGTGGGCGAGGAGCTCGCGGAGGTGATGAGCCCGGTGTGGATGTACACGGGGATGATCCCGGAGAGCTCTCCATTGCCTTGGGTGGCATCGTAGTAGAGGGTCACTTGGTCATCGGCCGAGGGAAATGCGGGATTGGTCCAAACGACTTGTGCGCTTGCAGCGGTGGAGGCCACCATGGCCCCTAGGAGAAGGGAGAATCGCATCGAATCAATAGGGCTTTCGGAAGATGCCGAAATACGGTGTCAAAAATACACCATGACCGAGGTTTACTCGGGACGCACGTACGTGTAAAGCTGGGCGGGCTTGTGCAAGACACCTTCCTGCCGTTCGTCCAACGGCACGACACCCTGCATGCGCTTCACGTTTTTCCGGAAGTTGCGCTTGTCGAGGGGCTTATCGAGGATGATCTCGTGCAAGCGCTGCAATTGCCCCAGCGTAAATTTCTCAGGCAGCAACTCAAAGATGATGTTGTGGTGAACTACGTCTTCCCGAAGTTGGAGGAGGCCGGCCGCGACAATGTCGTTATGGTCAAACGCAAGGCGGGGCAATTCGCTCAGGGGACACCATTCAGCCTGACTGGCGAAGCTGCTGGGTCGCGGCGTATACTCCGCCATGGCCACAAGGCTGTAGTAACCGATGGTCACGACCCGGCGCTCAGGGTGCGGACGCATGCGAGTCAGCCATTCCCGGTCTTTTTTGCCGAACACGCGTTCCGGGGCGCCAAAGGCCCGAAACTGCTTGAGGAAAATGCCTTGAAGCGACGTCAGGTTGGACAGGATGCGGTAGGCGGCTTCGTCGAGCCCCTCATTGGGGTAAATCAGGTCACCAGGCACCGCCATGTGGAAACGGTCGGGGCCCATGTCTTGACCGGGAAGTCCTTGCCGAATGAGAAGCACCTGCAGCTGCTCGCCATCAAAGCCGAAGACCACATTGTCCACGCTAAGGTCAAAAGCGGGAACAGGGTGTGCTTTCCCGGGTATGGACACATTGGCGGGCATAAGATGGTGTCAAAAGTACACCAATTTCCTTCTCACAACGCACGCAGTAACTTCGCGCTCCCTCATGAGCACGATTCAACGCATCGGCGTCCTTACCAGTGGAGGCGACGCACCGGGAATGAATGCCGCCATTCGTGCGGTGGTCCGCACCGCCGTTTTTCACGGCATTGAAGTGACCGGCGTCTTTCAAGGATATGAAGGGCTGATCACCGGAGATTTGAAGCGCCTTCACGCGCGCTCCGTGGCCAAAATCCTCGGCCGAGGCGGCACCATCTTGAAGAGCGCGCGGTGCATGGATTTCTATGAAGCTGAAGGTCGTGTTAAGGCGGCGCGCGTGCTCGAGGAGTCCAACATCGACGGGCTCGTGGTGATTGGGGGCAACGGCACGTTCATGGGCGCCATAAAGCTCTCCGAAGAGCACGGTGTGAATGTGGTGGGCATTCCGGGCACCATTGACAATGATTTGGCGGGCACTGATTTCACCATCGGTTATGACACGGCCACCAACACGGTCGTGGAGGCCGTCGACAAAATTCGGGATACAGCCAGCAGCCACAACCGCCTCTTTTTTGTGGAGGTCATGGGACGAGACAGTGGTTACATCGCCCTGAAAACTGGCATTGCCACGGGCGCCATTGCCGTCATGACCCCGGAAGCGGGCATGTCCATTGACGACCTGATTGACATTCTCGAGCGGGGAGAGGAGTCCAACAAAACCAGCTCCATCGTGATTGTTGCCGAGGGCGACCCCAATGGTGGTGCCATGGAAATCGCGGCCAAGGTGCACGCCCGCTACAACAAATACGACACCCGCGTTACCGTGCTCGGTCACATCCAGCGCGGCGGAGACCCGAGTTGTTTCGACCGGGTNCTGGCCAGCCGCATGGGTGTNGGGGCTGTGGAAGCCCTNATTTCCGGCAAGACTGCCGTCATGTCGGGAATCGTCAACGACGATGTGGTNTACACCCCATTCTCCGAAGCNATAAACAGCAAATCAAAAGGNCTCGACGAAGAACTTCGCGTCGCCCAAATTCTCAGCATCTGAACGCAAACCCAACACCATGACCAAGGTTGCCATCAACGGATTCGGCCGCATCGGCCGTCTGTCCTTCCGCCAGCTCCTCGCCAAAGACGGCGTGGAAGTTGTTGCCATCAATGACCTGACCAGNGTGGACACGCTGGCCCACTTGCTTAAGTACGACAGCATCCACGGCCGGTTCCCCGGTGAGGTGCGCGTTGAGAACGGCCAGCTCGTGGTCAACGGCAAGCAGATTGCCGTCAGCGCCGAGCGAGATCCGGCGGCATTGCCTTGGGGCGTCCTCGGTTGCGATGTCGTGGTGGAGAGCACCGGCGTCTTCCGCGATCCGGAAGGGGCGGGCAAGCACTTGACTGCAGGCGCCAACAAAGTGGTGATTTCCGCACCGGCCAAAGGGGGCATCAAAACCGTGGTGCTCGGTGTCAATGACGACGTGTTGAGCGACAGCGACACCATCCTCTCCAATGCGAGNTGCACGACGAATTGCCTCGCCCCGATGGCCAAGGTCCTCCAAGACGAATTCGGCCTGGAGCAAGGCTACATCACCACGATTCACGCCTATACCAGCGACCAGCGCATTCAAGACGCCCCTCACAGCGATTTGCGCCGCGCCCGCGCAGCTGCGGTGAGCATGATCCCGACCACCACTGGTGCTGCTGCGGCAGTGGGCCTCGTTTTGCCTGAACTCAAGGGCAAGCTCGATGGTTGCGCCGTGCGTGTGCCGACCGCGACTGGCTCCTTGACCGACCTCGTGGCCACGTTGAGCCGTGAGGTCTCGGTGGAGGAGGTGAACGCCGCCATGAAGACAGCGGCTGAAGGTCCGATGAAGGGCATCCTCGAGTACACCGAAGACCCCATCGTCAGCGCCGACATCGTGGGCAACCCGCACAGCAACATCTTCGACGCNGGTATGACCAGCGTCATGGGCAATGTGGTCAAGGTGTTCGGTTGGTATGACAACGAAATGGGCTACTCCAGCCGCGTCGCTGACCTTGTTCAACGCATCGGTTGATGCACATCCTGATCGCAGACAGCGGATCGACGAAGTGCGATTGGCAACTGTTGGACGCGTCCGGAAAGGAGCTGGCTGAATTCCACACCATGGGATTCAACCCTTACTTCCACACGGCCGAGTTGGTCGAGGAGGTGATGGGCCAGAATCCGGACGTCCAGAGGATTGCGGGGGACATCACCCACGTGTTCTTTTACGGCGCCGGTTCCAGCAGTGCAGAATTGTGTGCCATCATCCAAGATGGCCTCCAGCGTGTCTTCAAAACGGCGGAAGTGGTGGTCGACCACGACCTCGTCGGGGCGGCGTACAGCACATACGACGGACGCCCAGGGATTACCTGCATCATCGGAACGGGTTCCAACAGTTGTCATTTCGATGGCGAAGTCGTGTACGAGGAAGTGCCGGCATTGGCCTACATCCTCGGAGATGAGGCCAGCGGCAGTTGGCACGGCAAAAAGTTGCTTGCCGCCAAGCTCTATCACCACCTTCCGGCGGAAGTGGAGGCGGATTTCGACAAGACATACGGGTTTTCAAAGTCCGACATCATCGATAAGGTGTACCGCGAATCCGACCCCAACGTCTTCCTGGCCAGCTTCATGACCTTCATCGGAAAGCACAAGGAACAGCCTCTCTTCCAGGCTTGGTTGAAGCGAGGTTTTGAGGCTTTTGTGGACATTCATGTAAAGTGTTTTTCAAAGTGGAATGAAGAGCCGGTCCACTTCATTGGAAGTGTGGCTTATCATTTCCAAGAGGAGCTCAAGGCCGTTTGTGCAGAGC
>NYTZ01000112.1 GCA_002683735.1 Flavobacteriales bacterium | reverse complement strand
GCTCCCAAGGCGTCCTCAAAATTCCCTTCACAATCGCATGCTCCAGGCAAAATGCCGAATCCATTGCACACCCCACATTCGTCGAATACCCCGACACAATCGTCCACGTTGTCACAGACCCCGTCCCCATCGGCATCCGCTGCGCAGTTTCCATTGCAAACCCCGAGGGCATCGTACTCCCCCACGCAATCGTCCTCAACATCACAGATGCCATCCTCATCAACATCGGCGCAAGGGACGGGGCAGGTCAGGGCCATACCGTTGACCGACAAGCCATCAAACTCAACCTCTCCACTGGAAATCTGAAGCTTCACGGACCGGGTAAAGGTCACCGCCGATACCGTGATGGTGTTCAAGCCATACTGGAGAGGTAAGGGGTTGCCGTTAAACCAGTTGCCGTTGGCCACTGTCTTTACGATGCGATAGTCGGCTCCCTCTGCGGGAAGTGAGGTCACGTTGATGTCGATGACCTGTTCCGCACCGCTGTCCGCGCTATCTGGGGTAGTCACCGTCATGGCATACGGCCACGTGTCATTGGGGCCATCCGTGAAGAGCAGGCAATCCGCCACAGGCGTTCCGCCAGCGGTCTCCCCAGCGCACTCCAACGCAGTGCCATTGATGGTCAACGCATTGAACTCCACTTCACCGTTGTCGAATTGCAATTTGACTGAGCGATCGAACGCCACCGCCGCCACGGTGATCGTGTTGATGCCGAGGGCCAATGCCTGCGCACTTCCCGTGTCCCAGTTGCCGTTGGCCACGGTCTTCACCACCCGGTATTGGGCACCGGCAGCCGGGAGCGTTGTGATGTTGAGGACGACCACCTGTTCCGCTGCACTGTTCGCACTTTCGGGGGTCGTCACGGTCAACGCGTGGGGCCAGGTATCGTTCGGGCCTTCATCGAAGAGGCTGCACCCGGCGATGGCCGTTCCTTCTCCCGAGAAGCTCTCACACTCCTGGGTCCCCCCATTGATGGACAAGGAGTCGAATTCCACCTCGCCGGAGGACAGCTGCAACTTGACCGTTCGATCAAACGTCACAGCCGAGACGGTGATGGTATTCAAGCCCAAAGCAAGTTCAAAGGCATTTCCATTGTTCCAATTGCCATTGGCCACCGTTTTCACGACGCGATAATTCGCACCGCCAGCGGGCAATGAGGTCACGTTGATGTCAATGACCTGCTCTGCACTGCTGGTGCCGCTCTCTGGCGTGGTCACCGTCAACGCATACGGCCAAGTGTCATTGGGTCCGTCAGCAAACAGGCTGCACTGCGCAACTGGCGTTCCGTTATCCGTGGCCCCCGGACATGTCTGGACATCCCCATTGATTTCCAGCAGATCAAACTCCATGGCCCCATCCGAAAACTGCAATTTGACCGTGCGGTCAAAGGACACCGCCGACACCGTGATGGTGTTGAGGCCCATCGTCAACGCGAAGGCATTGCCATTGTTCCAGTTGCCGTTGGCCACGGTCTTGACCACCCGATAGTTCGCGCCGCCTGCTGGAAGCATCGTCACATTGATGTCGATGACCTGCTCCGCGCTGCTGTTGCCGCTCTCCGGTGTGATCACCGTAAGTGCATGAGGCCAGTTGTCATTGGGCCCGGCCGCGAACAGTCCGCAATCGCTGATGGCCGTGGATTGTGCGTTCAACCCAATGGAAAAACAAAGCAGAGTGATTGGGAGAAGGAGAAGGTGGAGCTTCATGGGATTGAGATGTAACATGGTCAATGTCAAGGATATAAGGTAATGTCTGAGCCTATCGCGCTACAAATCAGAAGGGCAAGTCTTTGTAATCGTCGCAAGCCGGCATAAAGGGCTTCATTTGGCCTTGCTCGGTTCAGTGTACACACGCTGGATGACCGTATCGGTCATCAGCTTCATCTGCTCCAGCGATGCATCATCTCTGTAGAGGCGGCGAATGGAGTCCAACTCGGCTTTCAACGTGGCCACGAGCTCCGGATCGGCCTCCGCATACAGGTTGTTCATCTCCTGCGGATCGGCCTCCATGTCGTAGAGCTCCCACTCATCCATGGAGTAGTAGAAGTGCATCAGCTTGTGCCGATCCGTGCGGATGCCATAATGCGGCTGAACCTTGTGCCATTTGGGGTATTCGTAGTAGTGGTAATAGACCGAGGACCTCGACGCCATGTTCGCTCCATCGAGAGCCGGTTTGAAGCTCTCCCCCTGCATTTCTTCCGGCACGTCCAAACCCGCAAAATCGAGCAGCGTCGGGGCAAAGTCCACGTTCATCGCCATGGCATCCGAAGTGCTACCGGGTTCGATGACACCGGGACATTGGATGACGAAGGGCATCTTGAACGACTCCTCATACATCCACCGCTTGTCGAACCAGCCGTGCTCGCCGAGATAGAAGCCCTGGTCCGAGGTGTACACCACGAGCGTGTTCTCATCGAGTCCAGTGTCCTCGAGGTAATCGAGAACCCGCCCGATGGCGCGGTCGACTCCGGCCACGCACCGCAGATAGTCCTTGATGTAGGTCTGGTACTTCCAGTGCTTCAATTCGTCTCCCTGCAAGGTGTCGTTTGGGGTCCAGAATTGCCCCTCATCCCCGTAGGAAAGCCAGCGCATGGAATCCCGGCGGGTCTCCAATCCAGCCGGCGGCTCCTGCTTCATGTCCCGGCGGTTGAGGTGATTTTCGATCTCCATCATGTTCTCGCTGGCCGCGAGCCGGCCGGCATACTCATCGTCGAACGTCTCCGGCACGGGGAAGTCGAAATCGGTGAAGAGGTCGTGGTACATGGAATCCGGCCGCCAGTCGCGGTGCGGTGCCTTGAACTGATAGAGGAGCATGAAAGGCTTGTCCCCGTCCCGTTGAGACAGCCAGTCGATGCAATCGTCCTCGATGACCTGCGTGCTGTGGCGACGGTATTCGGTGACGGTGTCCTTTCCGTTCACACAAAACACTGGCTTGAAATAGGTGCCCTGTCCACCCCAATTGATGAGGACTTTGGAGTAATCGAAGCCGGTCGGCTCTGTCCCGAGGTGCCACTTCCCGATGACCGCCGTCTCGTAGCCGTTGGCCTGGAAAATCTTGGGGAACGTCAGCTGGCTCCCATCGAAATCCCCCCCGTCCACATTCTTGTAGAAGCCGTTCTCGTGGGAAAATTTCCCCGTGAGAATGGACGACCGGCTCGGTCCACAGATGGAGTTCGTGCAGTACACCGCATCCATCCGCGCCCCGTTCTGTGCGATACGGTCGATGTTGGGTGTCGGGGCCAGCTTGCTGATGTCCGAACCGTAGGCACTGATCGCCTGGTAGGCGAGGTCGTCGGCCATGATGTACAAGACGTTCATGGGCTTCTGGTCGGACCCAGAATCAGCGCCGCTCTGACAGGCGGTCAAGCCGAGGGCAATCAGGAAAAAAAAGAAAAGACGAGGGGTCATGGCTTAGTGGGTTGGGGCCTCATTCCACGAGGAAGGGAATGTTGGCCACGGAGACTTGATGGTGGGAATTCTGGGCAAACAGGAACACGCGATAGGCACCAGGACGGGAAGGGACGGAGAAGGCCATGGCCTTCTCTGATGTCAATTCGAATGCGATGTCCAATTCTTCGGGGCGCTCCTGAATGTCGCCGCCAATCTTGTTGGTGAAGCCCTCGGGAAAGAGTCGGAGTGTAAGCTCGACTTCCTGTTCCGCACACAGTGGACAATCGAAGTCCAACGTGGCCCTCTCCCCCGCCCTCACGACGTGGTCCTTCCTCCAACCAATTCCATTGAGCCGGATGTCCATCACCGAAGGAGCGCGATGTTCAGGCCAAGAACCGGTCCAACAGTAATGCATGGCATCGACGGCGTCTGTGGGTCTTCCGTCGTAGGTAAACATCCCGTGCCAAGTGGCCGTGCTTTCCTGCTTCTGTCCCCACAGGAAACAGTAGCTCCCCAGGCACTGCTCCCGGTCCGCCTCGATCAGCTCGAGGTAACGCCGCTTGCGCTGCTCAGCCTTGGCCCCGCCCGGGGGTTCAACCTTGGCCTTCCACGCGGTCATGGGGGCCTCGAACGGGCCGTTGACCCCCCACTCCGTGACGATGTAGGGCTTGTCCCAATGGAATCGGCGGATGTTGAGCGGCAGGTTCTCGATGGAGCCGTAGGCATTCACCCCTAAGATGTCCACGCTGGGACAATGGGTCCGGATCATGTACGATTTGGCGGGGTCGAATCCAGCGATGACCGTCATCGTGGGGTGGTGCGGATCCACCTCGTGGATGAAGGCCGCGATCTCCTCGATGGTCTCCCAAACCTTGAAATTGGTATACCGCAGGTCCATCTCGTTTCCGATGCCCCAGACGAGGACGGCAGGGTGGTCCTTGTACTTGAGGACCTCGGTTTTGAGCTGCTCGATTTGGGAGCGGACGGCGTATTCGTCGTCGTAGTCCATGCCCGTCCGTTCCGGCCGGACATACAGGCCGAGCGANACGGTCATGTCATACCTGAGCGCCGAATCCAACAGGTCGGCCTTGCCGGTGCTCCAGAGCCGGATNGAGTTGGCACCGGACGCCTTCAAAAGCGGGAAATGGGCCTTGGCACCAGCGCCCAGGATGCGATACGGTTCCCCGTTCCGCTCCAACAAGAAGCCATCCCCATTGGAGACAACCTCCACGTGATTCGGCCCCGACTGCGCGAGCATCTGGNCCGAGCCCAACAAGGCGATGAAAANACACAGCACACCCCTCATCCTCCCTTCCATTTGAACGGCTTGTCCGGGTTGCCCCGGAATTCAGCGAGCTCGAAATCCCCTGCGGTGAACCGGGCATTCTCCAGCACCTGGAAGCGAACCTCCTTCAGCGCAGTCCAATCCACCTCCTCATGGCCACGGATGGACTTGATGGGCACACGCACGGCCCATTCTCCCGGAGCGACATTCTGGAAGTTGTCCTCATCCAAGGTGGTCTGGATCCGCCGCTTGCTGCCACGGTAAGCGAACAAGGCCATCCTGAGTTTGGGTGGGGACTCCGCCCTGATTCGGAACTGGATTGCCGAAGCCGTATGGTGCTCCATCACGTCGACGAGCAGCCAATGGTGAGCGCCAAACCCAAAGCTGTCCCAAGGCTTCTCCCCCTCCAACTGGACATCGGCCACCACCGTCTCTGAGCCTTCCCAACCCACTGGCGGATCGGCAAAGAGGAAGTGATCAGATTCAACAGGGTTGATGCCCCACCAGGATTCCCTCCCCTCACCCAAAACGAAGGGAAGCGCCGTCACCTGGTGGGTCGAGGTCGAAGCCTCTCGGCCGAAGTGGTGGTGGTGGGGCACGATGCGGATNTCGTCCACATGCACGTCGCCTTTCTGTTGGAATTCGATGCGCAGCTCCTTGATGTTGGCCAGGTTAACCCCATTCCGTTCCGGTCGGAACGCCTGCAAGGGAATGCGGACCCGGGTCCATTCCGTACCGATGCCGCCACCCTCCATGTCGAGCAGGCTCATCTTGGTCACGCACCGCTTGCCGCCATAGTCAGCCAGACTGAAGAACATGGGCACCTTGGTGAGGAAACCCGAATCCACACGCACCATCAATTCGATGGCCCCTTCCTCATAAATCCCAGTCAAGTCCTTGCCCTTGTAGTCCTTCCACAGGAATCCCATCCCGATGTACTTGCACCCTTCTGATTGGTCCCATTGCAAGTGCAGGTGGTCCTCACCGGAATGGCTCCCTTCCTTTACGGCGCGGAAGGACCGGCAAGGAATGTCCTTCAATCCAAAGGCCGGAGTTCGCTCCGAATCCGAGAAGATCTCCGCGTATTCGAAGGCCGCCCAAACATCCGCCTCGGGCTGCACGACATCGTACAACGCCNCGTCNTGNANNTGGCCACAGGAGNCCATCAGCATCAACNANANAAGGNCAGCAGNCNANCGCATCATTGATCCAGCAGCGGNGCATTTTCGGTGAACANCACGAAGTCGATNTCGGTGCGGACNTCCACATCGGCGTTCTCCGGACAGTTGGCATTGGCCGAAGGGCAAGACTGACACTGGAGCCGAATGGCTGAGATGTCCGCCGGTGTGCGCACGTTNTCGCCACCTTGGCTTTTCACCTCGAATTCGCTGTANGGAATGGCCACGTAGCGCCATCCAATCCAGTCCACCGGCCGGATCTGGTACTTGTAGACCTCCATGTCCGTCGTGAAGACATCCGCTCCATTGTTGGACGTATTGTCGTTGAACGGGGCCGTCGACTCAGAGATGAGGATGTTGACNTACTGATCGGTGGCCAACGCCCCGTCCATGCCGGACAGCACGCCGAGGTTCAGGTAGAAGTTCTCGGCGTCCGCCGTGACGGCGCCGAAGTCCAGCGGGAAATCAATCTGGCCGAGCATCCATTCGTTCCAGCCCATTCGCCCCCCCATCTTGAAATAGTTGGCCCCCATAAGCGGATCGTCCTGGGCCACCTCGAAGGTCATGTTCTGCGAAAACTGGTGGAAGACGAGGGCTTCCTCGGGAATGCCCTCCTCGAAATCGGCGACCAGGATGCCATCGAAGACCCGCGTGCCCGCCACCGTCAATTGGGTGCGCATNGTGTCTGGCTCATCAAGCACCGTCAGTTCCACGGTGCAGTCCTCCGTCGTGAAAAAGGGCACCTGCGACGTACCGCCGGTCCACACGACCGCATTGGAGTCGAGGCGGCTGGAAAACCCCGTGATCACCTTCCGGCTGCCGGTCGTTTGGCCTTCAATGACGAGGGTCCAGTCCACCTCCTTGTTGAATTCCGCGTGAAATCCGACCACATCGTTGACGGAGAAATCGGGGTTGGAATCGGTCACGCGCAGCGAGTCTAGAATGTCAAACTCGCCGAGCAGAACCACGATGGACGGTCCCTCGAATTCCTCGGTCGAGCAAGCGTAAAGGCCAAGGGCGATGCCCAGCGCAATCAGAAAAATCCTCAGGGTATTCATAGGCGGACGGAAAAGACGAAGAGCAACCTCCGGTAATTGAAATCAGGTTGAAGGGGATCGGCGAGGGAAGACCCCCATCCACTGTATTGGACATTGGCATAGACCGCGTCGCTAAAGGCATACCACAGACCGGCTGACAGAATGTGGTCCGACACATCGTATTCCCTGGCTCTGAACGTTCGGATGGACCCAAACCCATCGCGCTCCGTGATNAATTCGTTGCCCTCCGCACCCAGGCGCTTGATGGCCCCCTGCAGGAACAGCCGGTCCGCCACCTCCACATTGGCGGAGACGTCCAACACCCGCCGGGACAGGTCCACCGCGGCCAAGGGTTCGCCCGTGCGCGAGGTCTGCTCCACATCGCCCCCCACAGTCAAGTCCACAGCGTGGTCCCACCCCAACGTGCGGTCCGCCCGCCAAGCNAGTCGCCCGGAAAGGAGGTAGAATTGACGGAGGTTGGGGGTGCCCTGCCCGATGATTTCGCGGAAGGCCCCACCGTCGAGCCGCACGTCCCACTCGCCTTGCGCGTGACGCCGGTTCACCTGCAGGAAGGCGCCCTCCCGGTTCGGGGTGGCATCCCCGTAGGGCAGGACATTGGAATAGACCGGATGGAAATCCATCAGCGTCGCCGAGAGCATTTGGTTGTATACCCCATCGGCCGCCATGAGGTCAAACATGGCGACTGGACGGTCGAGGACCTCATCGGAATAGGTCGGGTAGACCATCAGAGGAACACTGCCGCCCAGGTCGAGGCGCCGAGTCTGGGCCCCTCCACTGCGGAAGCCCGGGTCGACATGACGGACGCCGTATTGGAAGGACCACAAGGAATCCATGCGCATCGGTTCGCNGCGCAATTCGATGTACACTCCCTCGGTGCGGTAGCCAGCNGTGTCGGCCCCACCATCCTCCAGTTGGGAGAACAGCCAATGGCGCTGAGCGTAACCCCCCTCCACCGCGTGCCNCGCGGTCCAGTTGCCCATCTCGTCTTGCCGTTCGATGCCGGCGCGCACCACTGGGTTCCGCAGGGATTGATGGGTCGTTCCGCTGGACGGCACCTCGAACAGGTTGACCCAATTCAGCTCGACCCGGGTCTTCCGTCCCATCTGGGACACCATGGAGCCCCCCGCCATCAATAGGTCCGGTGTGAAGAGGGTGCTCGTCAGGGATTCCGACCCCCTTGGCCGGGTCAGAAAAGCATCGAACTCCAGGGTCCGAATCGACCGGTCAAAGCGCATCGAAAAATTCGTTTGAATGCCCTGCAGCCGCCAGCGGTTGTCCTGGTAAAAGTTCTCGTAGTGGGCGATATCCCGGTAGGCACGGAAGGCCTCCCCCTCATTTCGGACGAGGTCCTCGTCGGGGTTGAACAGGGTGAATCGCGACTGCTTCAGATAGAGGTCCCCGATGCTGAACCGCACCTTGTCCTTGATGACACCACTCGCCCTCAATTGGCGGACATCGATGGTGGTCCCNGCCCCAAAGAAGCCTCCGAACCGGTTGCGGACCCTCAATTGTGCAAAGACCTCGAGGTTCTCCGCCGGCTCAATGTGCGTGTTGAGGTCCAGCAGGTTGTATCCCTCGGACAAATTCCGGGGGGATGTCGTGTCTGGGCGGTCCATCTCACCCAATGCATCCCGCGAGAAGAAGGAACGGGACTGGCCATCGAACCACACCGTCCGGTCGGTCTGGGCCAACAGCATCGGACCAGCAAAAAGCAGGGGAAGCAGGAGCAGAAGAACGCGGACAGGCTTCATCAAAAGGTCATTTTCAATTCCAACAGGGTCTCCGATCCCGAGAGGTTGTTCTCGATGAAGTTCGGGTCGAAATAGCGATAGCGGCTGTGCCTCAGGAACAGCATGGCCCGGTCTCCAACCCGCATATCGAGCCCGAAACCGAACATCCGGTTGCGCTGGTTGCGCTGGGCGTTTCGGTGATACAGGGATTCGGCGCCCAGCCAATCGAACACGACACTCGTCGGGCTCGTGGTTCCGGCATCCCCGAGGTTGGTGGTCTCATTTCCGATCACCCGCTCGATGCCATACCCGAGCACGAGGATGACATCTTCAGAGAGGGACAAGCTCGCGTCCACCTCCTGGCTAAACTGACTGAGAACGGCCTCCCGACCCAACACGGGGATGAGACTGGGGGCACGTTGACAGCTGTTGAGTCGGGAAAGGGAAAACAGATGCACCTCGCGGCCGCCCAATCGTGTCTGGTACTTGGCCTGCAACTCAGCCGTACTGAAGAATTTCTTGAATCCGGCCATCCCCGTGGCCGACGTGTCGAGGATGTCCACGTTCTCGAAGACCCCGCGGTACATNGAATTGAGGGCATTGTACGGCCCCCAGTCCTGAGCGAAGAGGTAGATGCGGGACAACGTTTGTCCGTTGACCTGATGCACATAGGATACCCCGGCTCGGGACGTATCGATATCCCCGAAAACCCCCAATCCTCCGTTGAGCTTCAACCGGCCGAGTTCGACATCGGCGTTGACGGAGACCCCTTGGCGGTTGTTGACGGGTGCCCCCAACCCGGTCATGGGACTGCGATAGGGGGTGCGTACTGTCTGGCCCACACCGCCCACGTTCGGGAATATCTCGAGGACGGTGGTGTTCAGGAAGTTGCCGGTCACATTGACGAATTGCGGCGAAATCCGGTAGGCGTGGAGGTGGATGGGCAGCGGATTGTCCTTGCTCGGCCGCAATTGAAGCACAAAGGCCTCCCCAGCACCAAGGTCGTACTCTGGCCCGGTGTATCGTCCGAGGCCCAACTCGAGGTCGAGCGTCCACCGGTCCATCTTCTTCTGAAGCTCAAGGGTGTGGATGGCATACTGTTGGTTCGCGTCCGTCAGGGAGTCGAGGTCAGCATGGGAAGCGAGCAAGTTGTAGGCGATCGACAAGGAGTCCCCGACGTTTCGCTTGAGTTGGAAGCATCCGGTGTAGTTGTCGCTCTGGGCAAGGAAAGACCGATTGAAACCACTCTTGCCCAGAACGCCTTTGACCTGAAACCCTCCAGGCAAGCGCCGGCCTTGCAGGAACACCCCTTGAAAGGCCCGTGCACCATACCGGACGCCATCGTCCAAAAGGCCATTGGCGTAATACTGAGTGTACCGCCCCCCAGGTGTCGGAGTCAAAGGGGTCTGAGGGCGCCGTTCGAACAAGCTAAAGCGATTGAGGGAGCGGTTGCCCCAAACGGTCAGCCGACTCTGCCGATACCAGGACATCCCTCCCGAACGGAAGGAGAAGTCACCGAATTCAGTGTCCAAGTCGGCCCTGAGATTCAATCCCAACTCCAACGTCAAAGCCTGTGTGAACTGGGCGTCCGGCCCCTTGTATACGCTGTTGATCATGAAGTCAGCCCCAAACCCGATGCCCTCCTGGGTCCTGCCGTTCATCTTCAGCAAGAGCATGGGCTCACGGTATGCATCCCCAACAAGGATGGCGGTCGTCTTGCCACTGTTGTTCGGAAACGTCTCCTTCTGGTCACGGACAAACCCCAGGAACCGATAAAAGCCTGTAAACCCAATGGTGCTGGTCGCCT
>NYTZ01000111.1 GCA_002683735.1 Flavobacteriales bacterium | reverse complement strand
ATGACCTGTTCCGGATTGGAGGGGAACAACAGCACATCGTTGCCCGCATTCAGTGCCGCCACTTCTCGGGTGCCCGGCGGGACCGGGTCCGCCACGCCGGCCATGGTGAGTGCATCAGTGAACACGAGGCCACGGAACCCCATGGAGTCCACCAGCAGGTCACGGATCACCATGGGGGAAAGGGAGGTGGGCAGGCCTGAGATGGTATCCAGGGCCGGCACCTCGAGGTGGGCGGTCATGATCGCTTCCACGCCCCCGTCGATGAGGTGCCGGAATGGGGGGAGCTCAGTCGAAGCCAACGTGCTGCTGTCTGATAGGATGCGCGGCAGGGCAAGGTGGGAGTCCAGGTCGGCATCGCCATGGCCCGGGAAGTGCTTGGCACAGGCCATGACGCCCGCTGTCCTCAACCCCTCCGACCAGGCGAGGCCGCAGCGGCCTACCAATTCGGGGTCCGAACCAAAGGATCGGTTGCCGATGACGGGGTTGTCTGGATTGCTGTTGACGTCCACCACGGGCGCGAAATCCATGTCCACCCCAAGGCTGCGCAGCTCATGTCCCGCAACCCGTCCGGCCGCGCGGATGAGATCCATGTCCTCAATGGCGCCGAGCGCCATGGCTTTGGGAAATCGGATGCCGTCGGGCAATCGCATGCCGGAACCCCATTCGGCGTCCATGGCGGTCAGCAAGCCGACGCCTGCACTGGCCAGCGCCAAGCTGTCGAGGCGGTGCAGGTTCTGGCGGGTGGTGGCCTTGTCGCCTTGCATGGCGATGACGCCGCCCACGCGCCAATCCCGAACNAGTGCGGTGACCGATTCCATGCTTTCGGATTCTCCGGGGCGGGAATACAGCGGCACCATCATGATTTGGGCAATCCGCGCCTCAAGGCTCAAACTGTCCAGCAGAATCCTGGCAGCAATGGAGTCCCCTGAAAGAAAGGCTGGAGGAATGGGGGCCGGTGGAGTCACCACGGCTGTTCCAGGCTGACAGCCAAAGGCTGCAATCATCAAGGCGATGAGGCCAAGACGCAGGCGGTCAATCATGCAGGCGCTCCTGGATGATGGCCATCATGTGCTCGAATTGCTGCTCGATGGACAGTTCGCTATTGTCGATGACAATGGCGTCCTCTGCTTGTTGCAAGGGGCCGATTTCCCGTGTGGAATCGAGGTGGTCGCGCTCGAGCAGGTTGGACTGCACCTCTTCTATGGAAATGGTGCGTCCGCGTTTGGCGAGTTCGTCGAAGCGGCGCTTGGCGCGGGCTTCAATGCTTGCCGTCATGAAGAATTTCACTTCGGCGCCGGGCAACACCACGGTTCCGATGTCGCGGCCGTCCATGACTACGCCTCCGTCTTCAGCCATCCGCTGCTGGGAGCGCACGAGTTTTTCCCGGACTTCGGCCAACTTGGCGACAATGCTGACATGACGGGAGACCTCNTGGGTCCGGATTTCCTTTTCCACGTTGCGGCCATTGAGGCACATTTCACCCCGTCCAGAAGCCGGGTTGAAGCGAAACGTGAGAAACACGCGGTCCAAGGCGTGGATGAGGCCGGCCTTGTCGAGGTTTCCTTCCCAATCGATGAGTTTCTCGCGCAGGGCGAATAGAGCCACTGCACGGTACATGGCGCCGGAGTCGATGTAGAGATAATTGAGGGCCTTGGCGAGGCCCTGGGCGAGGGTGCTTTTGCCGGAGGCACTCAGGCCGTCGATGGCGATGCGGATGCGGTTCATGGTCAGCGGTCGGTGAGTCGGGTACGGATGGCAAAATGGGTGGAAGCCCCTGCGGTGTGGTAGGTGTTGCGGGCGAAGGCCAGCTGGAAGCGGCGAACCTTGAAGTCGAGGCCCCATGCGAATCCTGCAGTGCCGGGAGCGTTGGCGAGGCGCAATTCCTGCCTTCGACGGTGGTGGTAGCCGAATCGGAATTTCAACCCTTCACCGAGGTCGAGTTCCGTGCCAATGGCGAGGTGGCGCAACAAGCGGTCCCCGAACGCCCAAGTCCCATTGGCCAGGGTGTCTCCCGTCAGGGGATCAATGGTGTCGTCATACAGGCCTTCTGGAGCCAGGTCCCAAGTTTGGAGCTCATCATACGTGGCCGTGAGGGTGAAGGGGGCGTTGGCGAAGCCTTTCGNCAAAGAGAGTTGCAGATCGCCTTCGAAGCGGGCCGATTGGGAAGTGGCCCCTGCGTTGGTCATGCCGCCCCAAGGACGCCACAGGGCTGCAAAGCGCAACTGGCGATCCCGCCGCAGGTAAGTGGCGCCAATATCCACTTGGGCAAAGGCAGACCGGCGGTCCGCCAACACGCTTTGTCCCAGCCAGAGGCTCATCCCCACGGTCAGATTGGAGTCCAAGGGTAAGGCGGCACCGGACACCCACGCGACATCCGAAGCGGTGAATGTTCCGGTCTCGACGCCGGCGGGGTCCCGGCCGGTGAATTCTCCGAAGCCCAGGTTACGCAGTCCAGTGTGCCAGCTCCAACGGCGGCCATTGGGACGGCGAGCATACAAGGCGGCGGCCTGGGCGGTACCCGCGAAGTAATCCATGTAGCCGAGGTGCAGCTGGCCGCTGTGGCTCGAATCCAGCAAAGCCGGTTGCAGGAGGACATCGCCCAGCACGGACTGCAGGGGAGCCCCCATACTCTCCGCGGACCCAGCGAACCGGGCACTCAGAGGCAAGTCGAGCAGGGCGGGACGTGGTGTGGTCTGTCCGAGCGCCGGGAGGGTCAGACAAGCCAACGCGAGGAGCACCCAATTTGGCCGCATGAGGTCTTCGTTTCGGGTCATGCGGTCACCTCGATGGGGTCTTGGACTTTCTCCTTGAGCAGGGCGCGGTCAATCACATCGGTCATGTTTTGGACGTAGTGAAAACGCAGCCCCTTGAGGTATCGTGCCTGGATGTCCTCCACATGTTTGCGGTTCGCCTCGCACAGCACGATCTCCTTGATTCCAGCCCGGCGCGCAGCCAGCAACTTTTCCTTGATGCCTCCCACCGGAAGGACCTGGCCGCGCAGGGTGATTTCGCCGGTCATGGCGAGGAATTTCCGCACCTTCCTCTGGGTGAAGATGGATGCGAGGGCCGTCAACATGGTGATACCGGCGGATGGACCATCCTTGGGGATGGCCCCGGCCGGGACGTGGACATGCACGTCGTAGGCATCGAAGACCTTCGGGTCGAGGCCCAGCTCTTCGGCGTGGGCCTTCAGGTATTGCAGGGCGATGACGGCGCTTTCCTTCATCACGTCGCCCAGATTTCCGGTGAGGGTCAATTTGCCCTTGCCCTTGACAAGGCTGGTCTCGATGAACAAGATGTCGCCGCCAGCGGGGGTCCATGCCAAGCCCGTCACCACGCCCGCTACATCGTTGCCTTCGTAGCGTTCTTTTTCGTGGGAAGGCCCTAAGATGTCAGTGAGCTCCTCGGGTTGAATAGTGACGTCGTGTTTCACGTCCATCGCCACTTGGACGGCGCGGTGGCGGACCACCTTGGCGATGCGTTTGTCCAGCCCACGGACCCCGCTCTCGTTGGTGTATTCCGCACAGATTTTCTCGAGTGTGGCGTCCGGAATGTCAATCTGCTCCGCCGTGATGCCCGTTTCATCCACGTGTTTGCGAATGAGGTGACGCTTGGCAATCTGCACCTTTTCCTCAACCGTGTAGCCGGAGACTTCAATGATTTCCATGCGGTCCCTAAGCGCGGGCTGTATGGTGGCCAGGCTGTTCGAAGTGGCCAGGAACATCACCTTCGACAGGTCGTAGTCGAGCTCGAGGTAATTGTCGTAGAACGCACTGTTCTGCTCGGGATCCAAAACCTCGAGCATGGCCGAGGAAGGGTCTCCATGAACGTCCCGGCTGAGCTTGTCGATTTCATCCAGGACAAAGAGGGGGTTGGAGGTCCCGGATTTCTTCAGGTTCTGGATGACACGTCCGGGCATGGCCCCGATGTAGGTCTTCCGGTGTCCACGGATTTCGGCTTCATCCCGCAGTCCCCCTAGGGACATGCGCACGTATTCCCGGCCAAGCGCTTCGGCGATGGATTTCCCGAGAGAAGTCTTACCGACACCAGGAGGGCCATACAGGCAGATGATGGGGGACTTCATGTCGCCCTTCAACTTCAGCACGGCGAGGTGTTCGATAATGCGCTCCTTGACTTTTTCGAGCCCGTAGTGATCCTCGTCGAGGATCACTTGTGCATGGGCGAGGTCGAAATTGTCCTCGGAAGTGATGTTCCAGGGCAGGTCGAGCAGGAGGTCGAGGTAATTTGACTGCACACTGTATTCGGCGCTCTGCGTGTTCATCCGCTCGAGCTTGCCGATTTCCTTGGCGAAGGTTTCCGCCACATTTTCAGGCCAGTCCTTCAGTTCTGCGCGGGCCTTCTTGCCAGCGATGTCCTCCTTGTGGGGGTCGGACCCGAGCTCCTCCTGGATTTGCTTCATCTGCTGGTGCAGGAAGAACTCGCGCTGTTGCTTTTCGATGTCGGTCTTGACCCGACTCTGGATGTCGTTCTTGAGCTCGAGCACTTGCAGTTCCTCGCCGAGGAGCTCCATCACCTTTTCGACCCGTTCCTTGAGGCCTGCCACCTCTAAAAGCCCCTGCTTCTGCGCCTTCTCCGCGTTCATGTTGGCGGCGATGAAGTGGACGAGGAACCGGAGGGAATCGATGTTCTTGATGGCAATGGCCGCTTCCGAGGGGATGTTCGGGCTGTTCTGGATGACCTCCATGCTCATCTCTTGAAGGCTCTGCTGCAGCGCCTCTCGTTCGGTCTCGCTCCATTCGATTTCCGTGTCCGGGAATGGGGTCACCTTGGCCCGCAGGTAGGGCTCCTCTTGAAGCACCTCGCCCATGTGACAGCGGCGCTTTCCTTGGATGATGACGGTATTGGAACCGTCCGGCATGCGCAACATCTTGACGATGCGGGCGACCGTGCCCACATTGTGTAAGTCTTCCGCCTTGGGGTTTTCGATTTCTCCGTCGCGCTGGGTCATGACCCCGATGTCGTGTCCGCCTTTGTTGGCTTCCTTCAGTAGGTTCAAGCTTTGGTCACGCCCAACATTGATCGGCAGGACCACACCGGGAAACAACACCGTGTTGCGCAGGGGCAGAATGGGGAGGTCCTCGGGGGTGGTCTCCCGCTCCATCGCAGCTTCATCCTCGGAACTCAGCAGAGGGATGCTGACTTGATCGTCGGCGTCTTCTGCCAGCAGGACTTGGACTTGGGGTTCTTTACTCATGGACGTCACGAAGGTCACAAATCAGGCCTGAAGCGCAGAGGCCGGAATCGCGGGACACAATGTCAGTTGGAGGCGCCGTTGGCCATGGCATCGGCATGTAAGGCTGACAGATTGTCCTTGGCCGCTTGGGTCAACGCCTGTCCTCGCCGCGCCATCACAGTCTCAGCTGTGGCCAGCATTCGGGGCAGGTCGTGGCGCTCGGTCTGCCCGAGGCGCGCATCGTGCCAGGAGAAAGCAGGGAGGTGCTTGGGCGGAAATCCCGCGTCGTACAACACACAGGCCGGCCCGAGGATGGTGCCCGTATTCAAGGTGGTGCCGATGCCGCACTTGCTGTGGTCGCCCATGAGCACGCCGCAGAACTGGAGGCCCGAGTCTTCCATGTCTTGCGACGCCATGGACCATTGACGGACGTTTCCGTAGGTGTTTTTGAGGTTGCTGGAATTGGTGCCGGCCCCGAGGTTACACCAGCGGCCGATGACGCTGTTGCCAAGAAACCCGCCGTGGGCCTTGTTGGCCCATCCTTGAAAATGAACGTTGGACACTTCGCCACCCACCTTACAATGGGGCCCGATGACCGTGGCCCCGCGAATGTGCGCACCGGTCCGTACCACGGCCTCTTCACATAGCACCACCGGACCTTCGATGTGGCTCCCGGGTTCAACCCGGGCTCCGGGCCCCACCACGATGACGCCACGGGTGGTGTCGAGGCTGGCGGCCCGAATCGTGGCGTCTTCCGAAACCCAGATGCGTTCTTTCGGTCCATAAATGTCAGCGGGCCCTTCTGCCTCCAAGGCGCGCAGGCTCCAAGCTGTGGTCATCCATTCCAAGTCGCGCTGAATCTGGTCTTCCAGCCCCATGAAGAGGTCGTTGGCATGGCCGATGAAGCGGGGTGTACCCTTAAACTCGGGTATCGGGGAGGCGGCATGGACAGACTCGCCGGGTCGGATCAACGAAAGCCCGTTCCAGTTGGCCCCGCGTGAGAGGTCCTGACTCAGGATGCGGTTGGCGGTCTCCGCATCCGGAATCCAACGGGCATTGACACGGAGTACTCCGCCATTCCATCCTTGGGCCAAAAGGTCCTGTTCCACTCGCGCCCAGCGCTCTTGTTGGGTGAAGGTGCCGACCCGGATTTGGGCCACCCCTTCAACGAGGTGGATTGGATACAGCAGACTGCAGTGGCCGTCATCGAAAAGGTCAATCATGGGCATGGAGGCGGGCTCTGGGGGCCTGTCAAAACTAAGGGGCATTGCATCTTTGTAGTGAACCTCGGAACGACTTCTGTGTTGGTCCGATTGTGAGTCTGACAGTGCAGGAATTTTCCATCAAGGACCTTGAGCATTTCACCGGCATCAAGGCGCATACCATCCGTGCCTGGGAGCAACGGTATGGTCTGCTGAAGCCGCGTCGGACCTCCACCAACATCCGATTTTACACTTCCGACGACCTGAAGCTTCTGCTGAATGTGAGCTTGTTGAATCAGAATGGCCACAAGATTTCCCGAATCGCGGCCATGACCGAGCCGGAAGTGCGTGTGGCGCTGCAGGAGCTTCAGACGGAAACGACTTCAGAAGAGCATTGGCTGGGCATGCTGAAGATCAGCATGCTGAATTTTGACGAACAATTGTTCCGCAGCGTTTCGGCCACGTTTGAAGAGAAAGCCGGATTGAGCGGCTTGTTCCTTCGCTTGTACCTCCCGTTCATGGGCCAGATCGGCATGTTGTGGCTGACCAGTGCCATTTGCCCGGCGCACGAGCATTTCGTCAGCAACCTCATTCGTCAGCGCCTGTTTGGGGCAGTGGATGATTTGCCACCGGTAGACCCCGGTTATCACGGCGCCGTGTTTGCGCTCTTCCTCCCAGAACGCGAAATCCACGACATCAGCCTGTTGATGGTCCACTATCTGCTGCGCAATGCGGGTTACAAGAGTTTGTTCCTCGGTCAGTCTGTGCCATTGGAAGACTTGACCCAACTGGACAGCCAATTCCCCGGTGTGCATTGCGTGGCGTACTGCACCACATATCCCTCGGAGCAAGGCGTAAGCGACTACCTGGCGCGCGTCCAACGCGAAGCCACGGGAACTTCTTTGCGGTTCCATTTTGCAGGGAGGGTGTTCGACGGCGTTGCTTCCCCAGCGGAGGGCATTGACTTGCATGCCGACGGTCAATCGCTGATTGGCGCGCTCCTCAACCACTGAATTTCCGAGCCTCCCGTATTTCGGTACGGCCACATTGAAGCCTTCACCTGTGAAGGCATGTCCCTTTTTGGTTGAACAAAATGATCTGTAACCCCAGTAAAAGGGAGTTTTGTTCATAGTTGGTCAAGAAAAGTTGAACAGAATCTTGCAGGGGACGAAGGATTGTCTAATCTTTGGGTCAGAACGCTGAACAAGATGTCGACGATCGAATTCAACAACCTTCTCATCAGCCATCAGGATTTCCTGAGCGGCTTCGCCATGGGCTTCACTCGCGATCGTGAGGATGCCAATGATTTGGTCCAAGAGACTTTCGTCAAGGCCCTTCGTTACAAGAACAATTTCAAGGAAGGGACCAACATCAAAGGGTGGCTGTACACCATCATGCGGAACATCTTTATCAACAACTATAAGCGCAAGCGCTTCCAGAATACCATTGTCGACCAGACGGAGAATCAGTATTTCCTGAATGCAAGTCAGGATTACCACCACGACTCGGTCACGACACTGATCAACATGGATGACATCCATGGTGCCATTGACCGTTTGAAGTACGACTTCCGCAAGCCATTCACCATGTTCCTCGATGGGTTTCATTATGATGAAATCGCAGATGAATTGGGGATTCCGATGGGCACAGTCAAGAGTCGCATCTTCCATGCGCGGAAGCGCTTGAAGGAAGAGTTGGCGGAATTTGAGGTGCGCTGAAGCAGGCTGAAACCCAGCAGTTGACATTCGAGAAGGCGAAAGGCGCAACCTTTCGCCTTTTTCGTAGTCCTATCTCCGGTAAATTGTGGCTTCCATGACCTTGACCTTGAACCACCGCATTGCATCGGCATCTATGGCTGTTGGCCTCTTCGTTTGTTCCATGGGCTTTCTGACGGCCCAGGTCGAAGTGAACAGCACCCTCACGCCCGAGCAATACGTCAATGATGTGCTCCTCGGAAC
>NYTZ01000110.1 GCA_002683735.1 Flavobacteriales bacterium | reverse complement strand
CCACGATGAGGGCGACCGTGGAGCCGAGAAGGCTGGCGAGGAATTGCTTTCCGAAGTTCATTGCTGCACGTTTGACGGGCACAAAGGTCGTACACCGAGGACGGACAGAAATGCAACAAGTGTAGGCGCATCCAACCCGACCTTTGTGCAGTGATCGTCCACATCGCCACCGGTTCCAACCTTGGAGACCGCATCAACCACCTCGATGCCGCCGACGCCGCCCTGAATGCCCTTGGCCGCGTCCTGAGGATCTCTCCTACCTACGAGACTGCTGCCATCGGCATGGCACCGGGCACCCCCGACTTCCTAAACCGCGTCGTGGAATTGGCGCTCGATGACCGCTGGGAATCCGATCCGGAAGGACTCATGCAGGCCCTGCTTCGCATCGAACAGGACATGGGCCGTACCCGCACCAGAGGCGCGGTGATCTCCCGCCCCATCGACCTCGACATCGTGCTGTGGGGTGACCGGGGCCTCGACCTCCCTCACCTCACTGTACCCCACGCCCGCATGCTGCAGCGGCGTTTCGTGCTTCAACCCCTGGCCGACCTCGTGCCGGAACACCTCATCCCAGGAACCCACCGGACCGTGGCCGAACATCTGCAGGACCTTCCGGCCGATGTACCCGACATTGCACCGTGGCCGACCGCATGAGTATTCCCTACCGACACATTGCCATCGAAGGCGGCATTGGTGCCGGCAAGAGCACGCTCGCCAAGGCACTGGCAGAGCGGCTGGGCACCGCCCCCCTGCTGGAACCGTTTGCAGACAACCCCTTCCTGGAGCAGTTCTACCTCGACCCGGAACGCTACGCCTTCCCGGTTGAGCTGAGCTTCCTGGCACAGCGGTACAAGCAGGTCAAGGCCGCCTTGTCCGCACGTACGCTCTTTCGCGACGCCCTCGTGTCCGACTACGTCTTCGCCAAGAGCGACTTGTTTGCCAAGATCACCCTTCCCAAGGCAGAGTACGCCCTGTTCCGCAACCTGTATGAGGTGATGGCGGAGGGCATGGCCAAACCCGAATTGATCGTCTACCTCCGGCCCGGAGAAGAGCGCCAGCGCGCCCAGATTGCCGCGCGTGGCCGTTCCTACGAGCAGGACATCGACCTCGACTACCTGCGTAAACTGGAAAAGGCGTACGAGCGGCATTTCAAGGCAGCCCGCGGCAGCCGTGTTCTCTGGGTCGACACCGCCGAATTGGACTTCGTGGCCCATGGCGAGGACTTGGTAAAGGTCATGGCCGTCCTGAGCCAACCCTGGAAGGTTGGCGTGCACCACGTCACACCCTGAATTCAGAAGGCGGAATCAGCCCTGCAGGGCCTCGACCATTTTGGCGCCGATCTGCGCCGGGCTATCCACCACGTGGATGCCGCACTCGCGCATGACGGCCTTCTTGGCCTCGGCGCTTTCCTCTTCTCCACTCACGATGGCACCGGCGTGGCCCATGGTGCGGCCCTTCGGTGCGGTCACGCCTGCGATGAACCCGACCACCGGCTTGGTGCCGTTCTCGGCAATCCATCGGGCTGCCTTGACCTCCAAGTCACCGCCAATCTCACCGATCATGATGATGCCGTCGGTCTCGTCATCGGCCATGAGCAGCTGAACTGCCTCAAGCGTGGTGGTGCCAATGATCGGGTCACCGCCGATGCCGATGGCCGTGCTCTGACCGAGGCCAGCCTTGGTAATCTGGTCCACCGCCTCGTAGGTCAGCGTACCGCTCTTGGACACGATGCCGATGCGGCCGGGGTTGAAGATGAAGCCGGGCATAATGCCCACCTTCGCCTCGCCCGCCGTCATGACGCCCGGACAGTTCGGACCGACCAGCGTGCAGCCGGGCAGCGTGTCGAGGTGCGCCTTGACCTTGACCATGTCGGCCACGGGGATGCCCTCGGTGATGCAAATGATGACCTTGATGCCGGCGTCGGCCGCCTCGAGGATGGCGTCTGCGGCAAAGGCCGGCGGAACGAAAAGGATACTGGTGTCTGCACCCGCCTGCTTTACGGCGTCCTCCACGGTATTGAATACCGGCATATCAAGGTGGGTCTGACCGCCCTTGCCCGGCGTGACGCCGCCCACGACGTTGGTGCCGTATTCGATCATCTGACTGGCGTGGAAGGTGCCTTCGGATCCGGTGAAACCTTGAACGATGATGCGGGAATCCTTGTTGACGAGAACGCTCATGGGGACAGGTTGGCGAGGGTTGTGGTGTCGTTGTGCGCAGGCGCGCGGCGCAAAAGTAACGCCCGACAAGGGAGCTTCGGAAAGGGGGCGGAGCTAATTTGCCCCCATGCCCGCACACCCCCTTGACGGAACCACCATTTGCGCCCTCTCCACCCCACCAGGACGCGGGGGTGTAGCAGTCATTCGCGTCAGTGGCCCCGATGCCTGGAGCTCCGTAGACCGACTCTGCGGCGGACGCCTGTCCGGCGTCGAACCGGGCCGGGCCGCGTTGCGAATCCTGCACGATGGCGGGCACCCCCTCGATGAAGCGCTGCTGTTGCCCTTCCGCGGACCGCGCAGCTTCACCGGGGAAGATGTGGTCGAATGCCACATCCACGGCAGCCCCTTCATCGCCCAGCGGCTCATGGAGCTGCTGATTGACGCCGGCTGCCGGCCCGCCCTGCCCGGTGAATTCACCCAACGGGCATTCCTCCACGGCAAGCGCGATCTGGCTCAGGCCGAGGCCATCGGGGACCTCATCGAGGCAAACCATGCTGGGGCTCATCGCTTGGCCCTGCAGCAATTGGGAGGTGGATTCAGCCGGGAAATCCAAAGCTTCCGGGACGCTTTGATCGAATACGCCGCCCTCATGGAGCTCGAATTGGACTTCGGCGAGGAGGATGTGGAATTTGCCGACCGAGATGGGTACCGCCGCCACGTTGGCGACCTGCTCGGGCGCATCGACGAATTGCTCCACGGATTCAGCACCGGCCGCGCCATCGCAGAAGGGGTACCCGTGGCCATTCTAGGCGCCCCCAACCGCGGAAAATCCACATTGCTCAACGCCTTGCTCCGCGAAGAGCGGGCCATCGTGTCCGACACCCCGGGAACGACACGCGACACCCTCGAAGAAGTGTTGACCCTCGCAGGCATCCGGTTCCGTTTCATTGACACCGCCGGTCTCCGGGACACCGAAGACGACATCGAAGCCGAGGGCATTCGTCGGGCCTGGGCCAAAGCGGCCACTGCGCGCTTCGTGCTGTACCTGCTAGATGCGCGCGAACTGCAGGATGAAGCCGGCCGGGAGCAGGCGGAGCAGGAAGTCCAAGCCGCCACCGANCGGCTGCAGCAAGCCGCCGCCGACATCGGCGAACCCGCAGGTGTGGTGCTGGCCCTCATCAACAAAACAGACCTAAACCCGGCCCCCGAAGGATGGCACCCTTCCGGCACGGAAGAGGTCCTGGCCATCAGCGCTGAGGANCGGCTGGGCATCGACGCCCTCGAACAGCGGCTGGGCCGCGACTACCGCAGCGCCCTCGCCGAGGACCGCATTCTCGTGACCAACCTTCGCCACCGGGATGCCCTTCAGCGCACCCGGGAAGCCCTCCAGCGCGCACTAGACGGGTTAGACGCCGGGCTGAGCGGAGACCTGCTGGCTGTAGACCATAGAGATGCCCTCGACCAACTGGGCCGGATCACGGGCGCCATCACACCGGACGATCTGCTGGGCCACATCTTTGGCAACTTCTGCATCGGCAAGTGAACCGTCCCCCGGGGCCATGGGTTGTTTTCCCATGTTTTGGTTTCGTTCCCTACTTGGCACTGTGCTCCTCATCGGTGCATGTGCGCCAGCCTCTGCCCCTTCCGACCCCATGACACTGGACTTCGGCAAAGGCCAAGTCACCAGTTGGCGTGCCCTCAACGACGGGGTGATGGGCGGCCGATCCATCGGCGTGGTACAATACGGACGCAAGACCATGACTTGGGCCGGCACCGTTTCTCTGGAGAACAATGGCGGATTCAGCTCGGTGCGGTCCGATTGGGGCCAACGCGACCTGTCGACCTTTGGCTCAGTGACGATGCGGTGCCGCACGACCTTGGGTGAGGCCGACACGTTTACCCTGACGATGGAAACGTCCGAGCAATGGTGGATGCCCTATTGGAAGGCCAATTTCGAGGCCGGACCGGAGTGGGGAGAAGTGACGCTGGACTTCAATGCTCTCAAAAAAAGCAGTGCCATGACCGGTGACCTGCCCAAGCTGTGGTCGTGGGGCGCGTTGGACGACATCCTCCGCATCGGCTTCATGAAATACGACGGCACCGCAGGGGACTTCGGGCTCGAAGTGGATTGGATCCGATTCAATCCCACCCGCTGAAGCCCACGGTCAACTGGACGGAACGGCCATCGGCGGGCAAGATGCCTGGGCCAGGATAGGCGGCCGCGCGGCGCGTGAAGTACCGGGCATCGTTGAGGTTGTCNACNGACAAGCGCACCGACCAACCCGAATCGGNGTGCCAATGAACACCGGCATCCATCACNAAGAAGGCGGGNACCTCACCATGAATGGCATCCGGTGTCAGAATGGCATTGGTGGCCTCGGTGAATTGATCCCCCANGGCATGCGCACCAAAGNCAAAGCCCCAACGGCGAATGCCGAACTGCAACGACGCGCGGAAGATGAAGTCTGGAACGAACTCTACTTCCTTGTCTCGGAATGCACTTTCAGCACTGGCCAAATAGCGGCTCCGCATCACGGACCCCGTAATCAACCCCTCACAACGAAGGCCACGCTCTACATCCTCGTGGAGAAGCCCCCCCAGTGTGAGCTCGACTCCCCTCGTCCGGGCGTCTGAAATGTTGGTACGAAGCAGAACGACACGCTGAATAATGACCGGATCGGGAACAGTCGTGGCCACCAGACCGATGCGATCCCGATAATTCAATTGGAATGCGCTGAAGTCGAACCGGATGCCTCCAATCAACTCACCGCGCAATCCAAGATCGACATTGCGGCCGCGCTCATCGCGGATGTTCGGGTCCACTTGACGACCAATGTTGCGCAATTGAATGTCGCTGAAATTGATCGCGCGGTAATTGGCCACAGCATTGCCATAGAGCTCGAGCGACTGAAACTTGTGGGAGAACCCAATGCCGGGCAGCCCCACCATCCGCGACCGACGCTCTACCTGAGTGAATACGCTGTCCTCGACCACATTGCCCGCCCCGTCGAAAATGACCTCGCGGTATCGACCATCCGCACGGGTATCGATGAACTCCACGCGCATTCCTGGTGTGAAGACCCAGCCGGGCAGGGGGTTCCACGCGCCCTGTGCATGAAAAGCCAACTGAAGGTTGGGAAAGGTGTAACGACTTCCATCTCCCGCTTCAGGCACGACATACTCGAAGTCAGGCATGTCGCCGGGGACCCCTTCTCCTTGCATCGCCAGGCTGCGTCCCTTCAGCAGTTGCCCCCCGAGGGTGAGCGCATGGAGGCCTCCATGTTGATTGAGCCAGCGCTTGACAGCGCGAACGTCGGCGCCACCGTGGCGAAATCGTCCTGAGATGAGTTCACGAAAGACACCGGGATCGACCCGGTTGGGAAAGCCAAGAAAGCCAAGTGAAGCTCGCTCTGCCTGGAGAAAGTGAAAGCGGCCATTCCATTCCCAGGAGCTCACGGCTTCAGGCCGGTTTCGAATGCGCAAGGCTGCCGAACGGTGGGTGACCTTGAAGTGATTGCGATCCCGAAAGGAAACCCTGGCGTCACTGGCGAATTGAGCATCCGTCAACCCACCAGGCTGTTGCTCTACCCGGTCCATCCATGCCAGGTCGGTCTCCCAGCTCCAAACCTCACCGATGCGTCCACCGCCACTCACCAGTGCGGTGGTGGTGGAGAAGTCCGTATTGGGCCGCCATCCTCCACCTGATTTGTGCTCCAAGGCCCCGTATGCATGCATTTCACCGCCCTCATCTTGCCATCCCATTTCAGCAAAACCTTGGCCAAACCCACGCATCTCCGTTCCCTCTCCTTGGTTTACGGCCCCGGAATAGACAATGCCGGACAGTGCTCCGCTTCCCCAGAGGCCGGTATGCTCGCGTCCATCACGCAAGACGAAGTCTAGCATACCACCGAGTTGCGATCCATACTGCAAGGCACCTGCACCACTCACCATACGCACTTCCCGCACAGCACGCGTCGGAGGCGTGTAATACGATTCTGGATACCCCAGTGGATCTGCCGCGATCGGCATTCCGTTTTGTCGGACCGATAAATGGGACGATCGGCTCGGGCTCAATCCCCGGNCGCCAATGCCGAGTTGCAAGCCAGCGGCATCGCTTTGCCAAATGTTGGCTCCGGGCACGGCGATAAGCAACTGTCTGTGGTGCTGGGCCGACTGTACAGCTGCAGATTCAGCCCATCCGAAAACACGGCTTTTCATCCCTGTGTAGATGCCTTCAGCACCGATGGACTGCATCCAACGAACCGCATCAGGCCGCTGCTCAATGACCGGGGCGGGAGATAGCTCGCGGGCCAGGCGCGGCAAGCTGTCGGTAACAGCCGTTCCCTCTTGCGCCTTTCCTCGTGCGGAACAAAAGGCCACGAGAACAACGGTCAAGACCAGGGCACGGTGCCTGTGGGTATTCTTTACCATCCCGCCTTCATTTTCCAGTCCTCTTTCACCCGTCGATACTCGGCCATCGTAATGGCACTGTCCATGGGGAGAACCCAATCCCGAGCCACCCAAGGACCATCATCCACACGGGTCAAATCCACGAATGGGTCCAGAAACAACTGGGATCGACGACCATTGAGACTCACCCATACTTCCGCCCGGACGGCATTGGTGCTGCCTCCAGCGCGGTGGTCCTCGTCGCGAATCCAACGGGCAGCTTGCAACAGCATATCAGGCTGAGTCGCCACCATCTTGATTTGGTTGGGGGTCAGGGAACCGCTCAAGTCCACCTCTCGTTCGCGTCCCTCCTCGTCGCGGGCAAAGAAATAGGCCACGCCCGCCTTCTCCATCAACATCACCCGCCAGCTGAATCGATACCCCGCTTCATGCCAAAACAGCTCTCCAGGGTACGCCAAATGCCTCAAAGGAAGAGCGAGCTGAACCAGAAGAAATGCAACGGACAATCCCAATCCAAGGTTGGCCCTCATGGGGGGGGCGGCAGGAGAGAACACAGGCAAAGGCCTGCGGGTCAACAAATCCAACCAAAAGCGGTGAACCGAAGGTGGAAAGAAGACGGTGGTGAGGCCGATCATTACCCAGGGGAAGACTCCAATGGGAAACAGACACCATGTCACAAGGTGAAAGGCCACCACGACTGGGTAGACAAAAGGACGCCAACGGTCCGACCACAATAGGAAACCTGCTGTGAGATCAAACACCAGCCCTCCCCAACTAAATGCCAGACCGGCAAAGGGATGTGCGAGAAGTGGACCCACAATCGCCATATCGCTGTGCTGGGGCAACCACAAGCCAAGTGGCATTCCGCTCCACATCCAATCCGGGTGCAGCTTGGCGACCCCGGCGTAGAAATACACAAGGGTCAGGAGTGCCTTTGGCAAAACGAGGGCGAAGCGAGGAACGGATTTTGCATCAGTCCTGCGGGTGGGCAGAAACACCAGCAGCAACGCCATCAGCGACACGAAATAATAGTGGTTGAGATAGTTCGTCTTGTCCAGCAACTCGACATAGGTGAAGGCCAGAAAAAAAAGAAGTGCCCCACCCCTCGACCGCCCCATGAGCATGCCCAGCGCACCGATGCCCATGGCAGCGAAGAGCAACCAAGCAGAGAGAAGTCCCGGGCGGGGCAAACCAGCGATGAATGGAAAGGTGACCTGCGGGTCCACGACTTGGGCCTCAATCCATCCGTAGGCCGCAAAGCGCACCGTACTCAACAACACCAAAACCGCAAAAACGAGGCGGAGCGCCACAAGGGGCGCTCCATCCACTGGGGACAATCCCCATTCCTTCACGGTTTTCAAGGACATGGCCTCAATCCCCGTCGTTGTCCTGATAGGTGACCAAGACGCCCAAAGCCGACATCATGTCTACTTTCCACAGCACGACAAGCGCCTGCAGTTCTGCATACACTTCGAAGGCCTCTTGTTGCTGGTTCACAACATAGTCAGACAAAGGGCTCTCCAACTGATTTAACGCCGCTTCCGTAGCGTTCAATTGTGTTTGGATG
The DNA here is from genome assembly GCA_002683735.1 of Flavobacteriales bacterium. The sequence continues at coordinate 629 of NYTZ01000110.1, read as the reverse complement.
TCGGCATCGAGTTGCTGACCGAATTCCGTATCCCCTAGGCTTCTCAGGTAATCATCCAAGCCTAAGTTTCCATCTCCTTGAGCAGACACTCCGTTGTAGAGATTTCGGTATGCTGAAAACGCTTCCTGAATCAGGTCTACACTCATGTCTCCGGCGAAGGGCGCCTCGACATGCCCGGGCAATGGGGTCTGAGAAAAGGTGCTGATGCCCGCCGGAAGACCCAACTTCTGCTTGCGCAGACCGCCTTCATATGTGCGATTGAACGCATTGAGCACAGCACCCAGGCTGCTTCCCATTTCCGTACCAGTGGACGCAACGAAGACATCTCGGTATCCTCCATTCCATTCGCCCAAAATGTCGGTGCCTTCCGTGGCCATGTGACCCGTCAATCGCAGCAAGTGCTGACCGTAGGAGGCATCGTCCCCCGAAAGTTCCACAACCAGCGATTCAGCGTCCTTCGAATAAAGGAGGAAATCCAATGCAGGAAGGCCCATCCGGCTCAAACTGGACGGCGTTCCCGGCACCCATTCTTCGGCAGACATGTCCTCCAGAACACCCGAGGTGTCGACTGGAAAAGTATTGGTTGTGGCGAGCAGAGCTCGGACACTCGCGGGGCCGAAATCAAACAT
>NYTZ01000109.1 GCA_002683735.1 Flavobacteriales bacterium | reverse complement strand
GCTCGAGGACCTCGAAGGCGGAGCCAAGGTGAGTGAGGGGGTGGATGCCGGGTACATGGACATGGCGAACTACGCGCTGTTTGCCCTCATTCACCTCGGCTCGGAGCAATCCACGACATGACGTGTTAATCGCCCGTTAAGGGCCGTACACAGGTCCGGTTTTGCTCCCGAAATTTCGAGAGAGTACTCACGCCATGCGACACATATTGCTTTCCATCGCCAACCTCTGCCGTGTTCTGGTCGGGGCCTTGTTCGTCGTCTCCGGTCTGATCAAGATCAATGACGCCCTCGGCTTCATGTACAAGCTCGAAGAATACTTCGAGCCCGGCGCTTTAAACCTCGAGGCCTGGACACCCTGGGCGCTCGAGCTCGGCATGCTCGCGTCCATTGGTGAAGTGCTGCTGGGTGTGGCGTTGCTCGTGGGCGCTTTGCCTCGGCTGACCACAGCATTGACCTTGGTCTTGATGTTGTTCTTCACTTGGCTCACATGGTACACGGACCATTGTGATCCCTTTGGGAGTAAGACCATCGTGGAGCAAGGAGTGGAAGTCGAAATTCCTAACCAATGCGTTTTGAGCTGCGGGTGTTTCGGCAATGCCATCCCGCTGACGCCTCACGAGAGCTTCTTGAAGGATGTGGTGTTGCTGATTCTCCTGTTGCCCATCCTCCTCAGTGCATGGACCGGTGGGTTCGGGCTCAACGAACGTCAACGTTCCCTTTGGATGTATGCTTCGGCGCTGGCCGTCACGTGGGCATTTGGAGAAGTTATGTTGGAATGGGGCTTCCCAACCTTGTTCCTCGCGCTGGGCCTCGCTGCGGCAGAAGGCGTCCGCCGGCGTTGGACAGGTGCAGGGCAGGAGTGGGCCATGGCGGTCGGCGTGCTCGCCGTGGCGCTGGGATTCCAGGTCTACACCTTGCAACACTTGCCCGTCAAGGACTACCGTCCATACGCCGTTGGCCAGGACCTGAACCGCAACATGGCGTCCGCCGATGAGTTGGGGCTGGACCCTCCGGTATATGACAAGGAAGTCCGTTTCTTCTCGCCGGAGACCGGCCGCGACACCATCGTCAAGCAGTCGGAGTACATGGCATCTAAGCTGTGGGAAGACGAAGCGTTCAAGGCGGTCTATCCCGAGGGAGACTGGGCCAATGCCATTGAGATCAAGGTGTCCGATGGCTATGAGCCGCTCATCTTTGACTTGGATGTCACCGATGGCGACGGGGAAAGCCACTTGGCCGAGATGTTGTCTGAGGGCTACACCCTTTGGCACGTGTCCAAGGACCTTGAGGCCTCTGAAGGCCGTGCCCAATCCGACATCAATGTCCTGATGGCCGATGCCGCAAGTCGGGGTTGGCGCGTAGGTGCCCTCACACCGGCCACAGCGGAGGATGCGGCAGCATTCAGCGCAGCAGAAGGGGCGGATTACCCGTTCTACACGACGGATCCGACCGAATTGAAAATCATCGTGCGGAGCAATCCGGGCGTGGTCCTGCTTAAGGACGGCGTGGTGCTGGACAAATGGGCGTGGCGTGACGTGCCCACCACTGTGGACGAAGCCTTGAGCGGACGTTGATGTCGAAGCGGCAATCCCGCCACCGGATGCTGTCCCGATTTGGCCGTGGCCTTGCCGTGGTGTGGGGGAGTTTCACTCTGGTGTTCCTGATGTTCACCGCTGTACCTGACCCGGCGCGTCAATTGGCGGGCCAACAGGCGGATCCGGAAGTCATTGCCGATTTGCGGGCCCAATTCGGGCTCGATTTGCCTGTGCACCAGCGGTATTTCCGCTGGTTGTCTGACTTGTCNCCCGTGGGCCCGACAGCGGCCGGTTGGGGATTGCGCTGGCCTTCGCTNGGACAGAGTTATGTTCGCCCGGAAGGGGTGGGAGAATTGCTCATAGCAGCATTTCCCGCCACGATGTTGTTGGCTGTATCGGCCATGTTGATCGCCCTGCTTCTGGGCATTCCCCTCGGCCTCTTGGCCGCACGGAGTCCGGGCAGTATCGTGGATCGGGTTCTCGTTGGGGGCAGTGTGCTGGGCATGAGCGCACCGAGCTTTTTCATGGCCGTGTTGGTTGGCTATTTGTTTGCCGTGCGCTGGGGACATTGGACAGGTTTGCCGCTGACCGGAAGCCTGTGGGACCTGAGCCCTGAGGGGACTCCCGTCGTGGCGTGGCGCAATTTGGTGCTCCCCACTTTGACCTTGGGGATGCGGCCCTTGGCTGTTCTTGCACAATTGACNCGGGGCGCTGCGCTTGAAGTGCTGGCCGCGCCGCACGTTCGCACTGCACGGGCATTCGGGGCTTCTCAGGGAGAGGTCCTCCGTGGTCATGTGTTCCGCAATGCGATGAATCCGGTGCTGACATCCGCTAGCGGCTGGTTGGCGCAACTGCTGGCCGGGGCCGTTTTCGTGGAATTCGTGTTCGGGTGGCGTGGTTTGGGCTTTCTGCTCTTCGACGCCTTGGAGCAGCAGGACCTGCCCGTGGTGATGGGCGGCGTGATGCTCGTCAGCTTGATGTTCGTTCTGGTGAATGCCCTGACCGACCGCGCATACCGTTGGCTCGATCCGCGCGCGGCTCAGGCCTGAATCGCGGCGTCCACCTGCGCATTGAGTGCAGCCAACAGCTCCGTCGTAGTGGTGTTGAAGTATCGCTTGGTGCGGTAACTCCCCACCCATTGGATTCCACGCACGGCATTGGTCAGAAAGACCTCGTCTGCCACGAGCAGATTTTGCGGAGTCAGGTTGCACTCATAGACCTTCATGCCCGAAGCCAGCGCCAAATTGATGATTTGGGCCCGCATGATGCCGGCTGTCGCTCCGGAATCGAGTCCTGGCGTGTAAAGCACGCCATTGGATACGAGGAACAAGTTGGAGGCTGTGCTCTCGATGATGCCCATTTTATCGTTCTGGATCAAGGCCGTGTCCAATTGGTTGGCCTGGGCCCAGATTCCGCTCTGCACGTACAGGTTGGACGCGAGATTCTTGAACCGAGACAAGTGATTCGGCGTGCATTTCATCTCGGGGTAGATGTCCGTAGACAATCCGGATTCGTTTAACGCGTAGTGCAGGGAACTGAGTTNGGAGGCCGTAATCAGCACGTCCAATCCACTGTCATCCGGTGTGTAATACCCGGAGCCACTGCGGGTGAGTGTCAAGCGGACCCGGGCAGCGTCGGCAAANTCTTCCGCGTCCACCAAGCGCTGGATGTCGGACTGCAAGCTAGCCGGGGTAAATCCAAGTGGCGGATGGATGCGGTGGGCCTTCAGGCCTTCTCGGATGCGCATGAAATGCTCTTCGAGCCACATGACCTTNCCCCGAACCACCCGAACGGATTCAAANAGGCCATCAGCGTAGAGGAGTCCGCGGTTGGAGACCGGAACACTCAATGCATGTCCGGGAGCAGCTGAAATGAGGTTTCCGTTGTGGATGAGATGCGGCACGTGTCGAAGTTAGTTCCTCGAATTCAGTGGGATGGAGGCATAATGGCCCAAATGTGCATTGGGCTTGAACAGGATTCCTTTCTTGACGCCTGCGCCCAGGGCACAGTCGATGTCCCTTGACTTGTCACCGAACATCCAGCAGCGGTCGGGGTCGAGCCGGTGCTTGGCAATGGCCCGCTCGACCATCAGGGACCCTGGTTTTCGGCTCAGGCTTTGTCCATAATCGGGGTGGTGCGGACTGTAGAAGATGTCATCGAGCTCCGCTCCCGCTTCGGCACAAACACGGCGCAGGTAGGCATGAATTTCCGCCACGTTCTCATGTCCATATCGGCCTTTGGCGATGCCGCCCTGGTTCGTGATCAGGATCAGTTTGAAACCGGCTTTTTTCCAGATTGCCAAGGTGTCGATGACCGTCGGCAGGATGGTGAACTCGGCCAGGGAGGTGGTGTAATCTCCAGGGTCGTGGTTGATGACGCCATCACGGTCGAGCAGGATGGCGGCGTGTCGGACAGCAGGGGCGGAGGTCATGGCGCTTAGTGGATTCGAGTGCCGAGCGGTACGTTGTCGGGCACGGAGATCAGCCCGACGTGTGGACCATGCACGGCGCCTAGGACAAGGCACCGGCTGGTGTGGTGGCCCACCTGCTTGGGAGGAAGGTTGACCACAGCCACCACCTTGCGCCCAATCAAGTCCTCTGGGGAGTGGTCCTCCACGAGTTGCGAGGTGGCCTTGAGGGAGCCGAGGGGGCCAAAATCGACTTCGAGGACATAGGCTGGGTAGCGGGCATTCTCGAGGGGCTCAGCGGTCAGAATGGACCCCACGCGCATGTCGCTGGCCGCGAAGGTGCTAAAGTCAACCGTGGGAAGGAGGGCGTCCTCGGAGTGCATCCCGCGAAATTAGCAGGACCCAGCCGTTAACTTTCGGGCATGAACACCGGTTTTTCGCCACAGGGCAACTGGACGCAATGGACCCGATTGGTGGCAGGCTCTGCGAAGGACGGAAACGGCAAGACTCATACCGAAATCGATGGCGGGGAAATCTGTATTCCCGTGTATCACCCGCATCGTGATGTTCGCTCTGTTCGGCCCCGTTCGGTCCTGCCATGGCAATTGACGGCCGTGGTCCAGGATGCGGCAGAAGTCATGCCCGCATTGGAAGGCGGAGCAGAGGCCTTGCTGTGTGTGGGTTGCCGAGATGCAGGCCCGTGGTTGGAAGGGGTCATTCGCGACTTCGTGGACCTTGAGTTTGTGGCGACGAACAACTTGACATCTGACCAGATGCCGGTGAAAGGAGGTTGGACCGTGCCCGGTTGGAACGCGGAGCAGGTGGCGCAACACGCCGCGCGCTTGGCGCAAGCGGATGGTTCCGGATTGCGAGCGGTTCGGGTCTCGGATGCGGATCTGGACGGGTGGAGTACCGCAGCGCGATTGGCCCTGTTGTGCAGAGGGGTGGAGCAGGCAGAATCGGCCATGCAAGGACAAATGCAAAGGGTTGCGGTATCCTTGACCATGGACGCTGACCCCATCTTGGCGTTGGCCTCCGCAGAGGCGTTGAAGCGCATGCTGGTCGCGCGGTGCCAAGAAGTGGGTTGGCCGCGCTTAGAAGCGCGTTGTGCGGCGCCCAGTGGATCTGAATCTGGACGCGACCACTTGATTCGCCTGTCGACCCGAGCGACGGCGGGTGTGTTGAGCGGCTTTGATGCGGTGGTCGTGGAAGACCCAACCCACGGCGGGACAACGCCAGACATTCAGGACGGGCAGAAGTGGGCCCGCAACGTCTTGCACCTGTTGCGTGAGGAAAGCGGCCTTCAGCACCCGGAAGCGGTGTTGTCTCCCTTGGTGGATGCCCTGGCCGATGCCTTGTGCGACGGTGCGCGGCGTTATGCCGTTGCATTTGGAGAAACGGCCTGTGAGGAAGTGCTCGCCAAGGGGCCGGCTGTCTGGACCATCGAGCCAGTTCGCACGGAGGAGCCCCTGAGCGGTTCGGAAGAGGGGCTGGAGTCTCATGGTGCAGGCGTGGCCCCCTTCTTGCGTGGGCCTTACGCGAGCATGTATGCCCAGCGTCCGTGGACCATTCGGCAATATGCCGGTTTCAGCACTGCGGAGGCGAGCAACGCTTTTTATCGGGCCAACCTCGCGGCGGGCCAGAAGGGCCTGAGCGTCGCATTTGACTTGGCCACGCACCGGGGATATGACAGCGACCACCCGCGTGTTTCCGGTGACGTTGGAAAGGCGGGTGTGGCCATCGACAGCGTGGAGGACATGAAGCTGCTGTTTGAGGGCATTCCCCTCGACCGGATGTCGGTCTCCATGACCATGAATGGGGCCGTGTTGCCCATCATGGCCTTTTACATCGTCGCTGCGGAGGAGCAAGGGGTGGGAGCTGAGCAGTTGTCCGGGACCATCCAGAACGACATCCTGAAGGAGTTCATGGTCCGCAACACCTTCATCTATCCGCCTGCACCGAGCATGCGGATCATCAGCGACATTTTTGGGTACACCGCATCCCACATGCCACGGTTCAACTCCATCAGTATTTCTGGCTACCACATGCAGGAAGCGGGAGCCACTGCGGAGTTGGAACTGGCCTACACCATTGCCAATGGCCTCGCTTACGTTCGTGCCGGCATCGCTGCAGGCTTGGATGTGGACCGGTTTGCTCCGCGGCTCAGTTTCTTCTGGGGGATTGGCATGGACTTGATGGGCGAGGTGGCCAAGCTTAGGGCAGGGCGGGTCTTGTGGGCGCGGCACATGGCGCAATTCAACCCGAAGAATCCCAAATCTTCAATGCTCAGGACCCATTGCCAGACCAGCGGTTGGACGTTGACCGAGCAAGACCCGGTGAACAACGTTGCCCGAACGGCGATTGAGGCCCTCGCCGCGGTTTGGGGAGGCACCCAAAGTCTGCACACCAATTCGTTGGATGAGGCGATTGCCTTGCCCACCGA
>NYTZ01000108.1 GCA_002683735.1 Flavobacteriales bacterium | reverse complement strand
TTCATGCCCATGGCCACTTCAGCGTCGAGGTCAGCATCGGCCCCGAATACCCCGACCACCAAATGCTGAGATGGAGACGTAGCCTGGAATGTGAAGGTCAACACCTCCCATGCTGCGTCGTATCGGGCGTAGGGAATCTGGAACACCGGCGGCAAGTCCAGCAAGGATTGGCCCATTTGCGCGGGAGGCTCCACAGTCAGCGCAATCCCCAAGCCATTGACAGCAAGTCCAGCACTTGAAGTGGGCAGCCACTGACCATTCGCAACGGCAAACGACAGGAAATAATGTTGGCCGATGGCCAAGGGCGACGCAAAGTCCATAACGAGATACTCGCGGCTAAGCGGGATCCCAGGCGCATTGCGTCGAATGGCGGTCAGCCCGGCGATGCCCCTCCCTTCAAAAGGTTGAACTAAGGCCACTGGCGTCTCGGGAAGATCTCCTCCGAGCGTTCCGTCCAAATGAAAGAAGTCAGGCGTCGATGACCCGCTCCCCGCATTGGTCCATCCGGGAAGCAGGTGCCACATGCCGGGAGCAGAAGGCATGGCCGTGCTTTCTTCAAATCCAGCATTGACCAACTGGGCCTTGCCCACCAACGCGATCAACACCATTGCCGTGACCAAGCCAAAATCGCGGTATGAATGGTTGATGGCGTGGTACATGTTGGGAATTTACCGAATCCAATGGACAAAATCAGAGAAGGGGCTCCGCGTTCGGAGCCCCTTCACCTTAACCAAAACAACTTGAACCAAATTCTTCGCTGTGCTCGCAGGTTGCTTAGGCCTGCATCATAAAGACGCATCCAACCTCAAAATTGTTGTTTGCCCCTTTCCCAAAAGGAGCCAACGGATGTCAACGCAGGAAATGCCGAGCGATGCCCAAATGCAGGCCAGTCCGACCCCGCGGGCCAGAGCACCAGGTGGCTCCGAACGTAGAAGACCAAGGCCCTTGCCATTGGCGCTCCAATGTGACGGTCACCTCCCAGCCCAAGGTGGATTTCGGCACCCAATCCAGCCGTTGGTCGCCTTGTACGGCCGAGCGCTCTGGCATACCGGTGGCGGGCAACCGCTCCAATTCTCCGGACTTGCGGTCCAACTTCGACCACCGGATGCCTGCACCAGCCCACAAGCGCAAACCGGACCCCTTGCGGTCCTGACTGCCCATTCTGAAAGCCATACCGGCCGATTGAACCCACCGGTCGTCGGTCGCCAATGCCACCGTGTCCAATTCTTGACCGAGCTCGTAGGTCTGGACAATATGCTGCTCGATGCCCCCAGCCCCGTCGGCCATGATGGCCACGGCACTGTCCTGAATGGAAGTCAGGTCAGCTGTGCGGATGTGATCCACGCTCGTGGAAGCCACAACGCGGAAATTCAATCGATCGGTTGACCACGTCAAGCCCACCTCGCCCCCCCATCGTCTGGTGACTGGCCGCTCGGCAAAACTGGAAACCGGGACACCGGCCACGTCTTGAGCCCACATCCCCATCCCCGGAGCAATGGCAACATGGGGAACAGGACTCCACCCGCTCATCCGCCCGCCACGCCCTGTCGTCCCTTCTTCGCTAGGCGCAACGCCCTCACGGACATCCAAATTCAATTGGAGTGGAACGCCATCTACGGTGATGGTATCCTTGACTTCTCCCCGGGCATGGGCGGAAAAGACGATAGAACAGCACAGCAAAAAAGGCAGCACACGACCGGGCATGTGCCAAGGTCGGCCACAAGACCACACTGAAGAAATACAGAAAGACTTGGCGCTCACAATCCGCCTCCGGAGGGCAACGTCAACGGCAAGGTCAACGTCGGCGCTTTTTTAGCTTCTTCGCCCGGGGCTTCCTGCTCGTCGGGAGAATGTGGTTCGGAAACTTCTTGGATGTCCGTCGGCATTTCCACTGAATTCACCGGCACATCTTCAATGGCTTCGCGCGTCACTTTGGGCTCACTGGTAGCATTCGGCTGCGCGTTGGACGCTTCGGAAGCACCCCTCCCCAATCGCTCAGCCGAAGGCATTACGCCCGGTTCATTGGACAAACCAGAAGGAGAAGACGAGACCACAGGTTCTGATCCAACTTCGGGCGCCGGAGGAAGCGCCGTCGCTTCAGATGCAGCGGGCTTCAGTTCAACTGGAGTCGCATCTGGCGTGGACACGTCGGTGATGCCAGACGGAGCCTCTATCTCCAGGGCGGGGGCTTGCTCGGAAGAGGGGGCGGGTGCATCGGAGCGATACCCCCCCCATGCTGCCACACCGGCACAGACCAATGCCAACACGGCGATGCGAATCGCATTGTTTCCGGCGGGTTTCGCAGTAGCGAAGAGCGATTCAGAAGGCGCCGGTGCGTCCACCGACCGGCCTTCGAGCACTTCGCGGCACCGTGCATCGAATGCGGCGTCCTGTGCGTCTTTGGGGTTCNTGTTGCTCATGTCATCCATGGCCTGGCAATTCGGGCTTGCTGGGGTTCAACTTGGCTCGGGCGGATAGGGTTGCAAGCACCCGCTGCAAATATTTCCGGGCGCGGCTCAATTGGCTCTTGGAGGTGTTCACATCGATGCCCAGCTGGTCGGCAATCTCTTGGTGCTTGAAGCCTTCGATCACATACATGCAAAAGACGGTCCGGTACCCCATTGGCAACTGGGCGATGGCCAATTCAAGCTCATCGGATGTGAATTCCGGATCGTNCTGATTCGCGAGGTCTCCTGGAGTGGCATAGACATCATCGATGTCTTGGTGGTGGCTGTGCTTGAGGTTTCGCCGGTAATGCGTAATCGCGGTGTTGACCACAATGCGTCGCATCCACCCCTCAAAAGAGAAGTCCTGCCGGTAGCTGTCGATGTGCTTGAAAATCTTGACAAAACTGTCTTGGAGGACGTCCTCNGCATCCTGTCGACCGTTGGTGTGGCGAATGGCGGTGGCAAAAAGTTGGCCGCTGAATCGGGCATACAGCGCGCGTTGCGCAGCGGGCTTCCTGCCCTTGCACCCCTCAATCAACTGTTTGACTTCCTCCGACGACGCCATNCAAANAANNTAACGCCCAGACTCCTGGCTTCGTTGCACCTCAATCGAAGCGGGCTTTGTCNAGGTCCAACCAGTTCAGCGCTGCGCCATGGAAAATGGCGGCACGGTCGGCTTCCGGAAGGTCCATGTCGGTTTCGATGTAGCGCCCGAATTCAAGATCGCCCAATGGAAAGGGGTAATCCGACCCCATGACCACCTTGTTGGCCCCTTGCAAATCCAGAACGTATTGCATGAGGCGCGCATCGTGGGTGATGCTGTCCACCCAGAATTTGCCGAGGTAGTTGCGGGGATTGTTGGGGTTGTCAATGGCCACTAGGTCCGGCCGACATCGCCAGCCGTGCTCGATCCGGCCGAGCGTGGCGAGAAAGGCGCCGGACGCATGGCTGAACATCACCCGCAGCTTCGGGAACTTATCGAACACCCCGGAAAAGACCATCGAACAGGCCGCCCTTGACGTCTCCGCGGGCATGCCCACGAGCCATGGCAACCAATACTTGGCCATCATCTCCTTGCCCATCATGTCCCAAGGATGGATCATGATGGCCATGCCCAGTCGCTCACAAGCTTCCCACAAAGGGTCGAAACGGGACTCGGACAGGTTGTAGCCGTTGATGTTGGATCCGATTTGGATGCCGTGGAGCCCGATTTCCTTGCAACGCTCCAGCTCCTGGATGCTCAGGTCGGTGTCCTGCATTGGCAAGGTGCCCAACCCCACATAGTGCCGCGGGTGGTCCTGGACCGTCCTGGCGACATCGTCGTTGAGAAAGCGGGCAATGTTCGCGGTGTCCTCGGGCTTGGCCCAATAGGCAAAGAGCACAGGAATGGTGCACACCACCTGCACCTGCACGCCGGACTTGGCGTATTCCTCGATGCGGATCACCGGGTCCCAGCAGTTGGCCTGTACTTCGCGGAAGAAGCGGTCGCCTTGCATCATGCGGGCCGCGCCTTCCTTGTGGTGCTCGAGGTGGATGAAGGACCCATACCCCAGCTTGCGGCTCCAATCGGGCAGCTGCTTCGGCATGATGTGGGTGTGCGTGTCAATCTTGAGCATTGCCGGGAAGTTACGGTTGGGGATCCCTGCGTCGCACGTGACGAAGATCAAGTCGGTTGATGGGGCTAATCCGCCAACCTGTCCAAGACTTGGAGACGAGGTGAAGGACCTCATCGTGCCAAAGGGGGATGACCGGGACGTCCTGCATGACATGGGCTTCCAAGGCACGAAGGATGCCCTCCCGATCCCTGCCTGGCATGGCGCCGGACGCGGCGCGCAGCAAGCTGTCAGCCATCGGATCCGCATAGTGGGTGTANTTGGGGCCATTCGGGGCCCAGCGGTGCCGGTCGAATAGGCCGAGGAAGTTTTCGGCATCGGGGTAGTCCGCGAGCCAGGACTTGCGGAATGCCGGAACTTGCCCCTTCGCCACCCGTTCGGCGTCGATGGCGGAAGGGGCGACATCGATGGCNATGTCCACCCCGAAGGCGGACCAAGTGTGCTGCAAGGCGGCGGCCAAATCCGCCGTGGCCGGCTTGGTGCCCAATGTCCAGCCGGTCATCCGCTGTAAGGGCGGGGTGGTTCCGATGCCATGTTGTGCCAGCAGGGCACGCGCCGCATCCGGGTCGTGCCGAAGTGCGTCCAACGGCGGTCGGGCCTTTTCATCAAAACCGGGCATGCCGGGCGGGACAAAACCCACGGCCGGCTGCGCACCGCCTGCGCGCAACTCCTGAACCAAGGCCTTCCGGTCTATGGCCAGGCTCAAGGCTTTGCGGACCTGAGGGTGCAATGCGGGCAAACCGAGGCCGGCCAGCCCTGCCGAATCCACGAGAAGACCGATGTAGTCCGTCTTGAGGTAAGCCGTGATGTGGGCATCGAATCGCCCTGCCCATTCTGGCTTCCACTCTCCGGGCTCAGAAAAGAACAGGTCCAGCCACTCCGCACTCGGTGCGGAGACAAAATCATAGCGCCCCTGCTGAAACCCCAGCATTTCCGCGCCCTCTTCCCGGTTGAATTCCACCCGGACCCCATCCAAATGGGGCAACGCCCGTCCAGCCTCGTCCACCATCCAGTAATGGGGGTGGGCNTGCAATACCATTGCGGTCTCCGGCAACCAGCCCTTGAGCGCGAAGGGGCCTGTGCCCAAATCGTCCAAGTCGGGATTGCCCTCGCGCCCTCCGCCCTTGAGGATGCTGGCCTGAGGGGTGGCGAGCAAGCTGGGAAAGACCGGATTGGGCGCGCGNAGTCGCAATTCGATGCTGTCTTTCCCNACTGAGAACACGCCCTCCTCGGCCAANTCGCCTATGGCCCAACGGCCCGGCAANGCTTCGGCAGGGTCCCGCAACCGGTCGAAACTGGCCACGACATCGGCGGCGGTCACGGGCGTCCCATCGTGAAACCGAGCTTGGCGGAGTTTAAAGCGGTAACGCAATCCATCCGGGGACACCGACCANGACCTGGCCAACGCGGGCACCACCCNCAAATCGGCATCGAATTCGAGCAGGCCTTCGTANAGCTGGTCTACCGCCCACATGGTTTCCAAATCTGTGGCCTTTGCGGGATCCAGCGATCGAATCCCATCCGAGGCGTTGTACGTGAACAGGTCCAAGCCGTCCTCTTGCTGGGGAGAACAAGCCACCGCCACGAACATGCCCACAGCGACCAAGAGGCCCTGCCATCCNTTCCACGTCCCGACTGCGCGATTCATGCCGAAAAATTAAACTTCCACGGCCCCGCCCGGTTCTACTTTNGNCGCGCGATGTTCCGTTCCTTTTCCACCGCCCTAGGGGCCGTCTTTCTGTTGGTGCTTCCAAATTCGCTCCATGCCCAAGAAGCGACCCTGAGCGGCCGCGTCCTGGACGCAGAGACTGGGGAATACATCCTCGGGGCCACGGTGGTCGCTGCGGGCCAGAGCCTCGGTACGGCCTCCAACACTTACGGTTTCTACAGCCTCACCCTCCCGGCTGGAGAGCACACCTTGAATTGGTCCTTCATCGGATACAACACCGAGACNCGGACCCTTTCGCTGGATACAGATCAGGCCCTCGACATCGAATTGGTCCCGACCGTCATTGCCGTCGGCGCGGCAGAAGTGGAAGCCGAGCGCTCCGCCAACACCGAATCCACCGACCTCGGCAAAGCCAAAGTCGGGGTGGAAACCATCAAAAGTCTCCCAGCCCTGTTGGGTGAGGTGGACGTCCTCAAGGTGATCCAGTTCCTNCCGGGCATCCAAAGTGCTGGNGAAGGCAACAGCGGCTTCTACGTCCGCGGAGGCGGGCCGGACCAGAACCTCGTTCTCGTCGACGATGCCGTTGTGTACAACGCATCCCACCTGTTTGGCTTCTTCAGCGTGTTCAACCCGGACGCCGTCAAGGACATCGAAGTGACCAAGGGCACCATGCCGGCCCGATTTGGCGGAAGGGTGTCCTCGGTGCTGGACATCGGACTCAAGGAAGGCAATGCGAGGAAGAGCGTCGTCAGCGGAGGCTTGGGCCTGATCAGTTCACGCTTGACGGTCGAAGCCCCCCTCGTGGAAGACACGGCCAGCTTCATCATCAGCGGCCGTCGCACCTACATCGATGTGCTCGCCAAGCCCTTTGTCAATCCCGAAAGCGCCTTTGCCGGCTCCGGCTACTATTTCTACGACCTCAACGCCAAAGTCAACTGGCGGGCCTCCCGCNAGAACCAATTCTACCTCAGCGGCTACTTCGGGAGGGACGTATTCAACTTTCGGTCCAACTCTGCAGACTTCTCGAGCCGCATTCCCTGGGGAAACGCCACCGTCACAGGCCGGTGGAACCACGTCATCAGCGACAAGGCCTTCCTCACCACCACCGCCACCTACAGCGACTATGAGTTCGCTTTCGAATCGCAGCAGGATAGCCTCATTTTTGGTTTCCGCAGCGGCATCGATGACCGTGGGCTCAAGACGCGGCTCATCCTCTACCCGAACACCCGACACACCATTCGGGCCGGTGTGGAGTACACCTACCACACCTTCCTGCCCACGGAGTTTTACGCCAGCAGCAACGGGGTCGACTTTGACCTCGGTGAAGCCGTGCGAACCAAGAGCCACGAGATCGGGGTGTACGTGGAAGACGAGTTCGACGTGACCGAAGCCCTGCGTATCAATGCGGGGTTGCGGCACAGCAGCTTCATCCAGACGGGACCCTTCACACGGTACGTTCGTCCTGCAGAGGACGACCCGCTCGCCGCCACCACGCCGCCGGAGGAAATCCGTTACTCTCCTAGTGAAGTCGTCGCCCAGTATGGAGGATTCGAACCGCGCCTCTCGCTGCGCTGGACGACCGGACCGAGAAGCTCCATCAAGGCGGGCATTGGGCGGAATCTCCAGTACATCCACTTGGCCTCCCTCTCCCCGACCTCCCTGCCCGGTGACATCTGGCTGCCCAGCTCGGACCGGGTCCGCCCTCAGGAGGGCACGCAGGTCTCCGCCGGATGGTTTCGGGACTTTGGCGCCGATCGGAACATCGAGTTTTCCATCGAAGCCTATCACAAGTGGTTGGACAACTTGGTGGCTTACGCTGAAGGGACAAGTCCGCAGGACAACATCGCCGACAACGTCGACAACAACCTCGTTTTTGGCACGGGCACGAGCTACGGCACTGAACTGTTCCTCAAGCGCAAGCGCGGCGAAT
>NYTZ01000107.1 GCA_002683735.1 Flavobacteriales bacterium | reverse complement strand
GAGCGTGATGCCGATGCCGCCTCGGCCAGCGCGGGCGGTTCGGCCGATGCGGTGCACGTAGTCTTCCTCGTTCGGCGGGACATCGTAATTGATGACCATCTCGATGTTGTCGATGTCAATGCCACGGCTGACCACGTCCGTGGCGACAAGCACATTGACCTTGCGGTTGCGGAACCGACGCATGACGTCTTCCCGATCCTTCTGCTCGAGGTCCGAGCTGATGGAACCCACATTGAGTCCGGCCTTGGACAGCGACCGGGCGATGATGCTGATGCTGCGCTTGCGGCTGGAGAAGACGATGACGGATTCAAGGCCACGGTCCTTGAGCAGGCTCACGAGAAGCTTGGGCTTCTGGTCGTCGTGGACCGGGTAAGCCACCTGCATCACCTTCTCCGCTGGACGGGACAGGGCGATTTGAACGGTCACCGGATCCTTGAGCATGGAAGTGGCGAGCTTGCCGATGCGGTCGGGCATCGTTGCGCTGAAGAGCAGAGTCTGGCGCTCGGGGTTGCAATGCTCAGCTATGCGGTTGATGTCGCCAAGGAAGCCCATGTCGAGCATGCGGTCCGCCTCGTCGAGGATGAGGACGTCCAGTTTGCTGAGGTCGACATAGCCCAGATTCATGTGGCTGATCATTCGGCCAGGGGTGACAATGGCGATGTCGACACCCGTGGTGAGGGCGTTCTTTTCGCGGTCGAAGTCACTGCCGCTGCCGCCGCCATAGATGGCAACGCTGGAGGTTCCGGAGAAATAACCGAAGCCTTCGCAAGCCTGGTCGATCTGCAGGGCGAGTTCCCGGGTCGGCGTGATGATGAGGCACTTGATGTGGTCTCCTCCACCGGCCTCGTGGATGTTGTGCATCGTCGGAAGCAGGAAGGCGGCGGTCTTGCCGGTTCCCGTCTGTGCGATGCCAATCAAGTCACGCCCTTCGGTGATGGGCGGTATGGCCATGGTCTGAATTGGTGTGGCGACTTCGAAGCCCATGGCATCGAGGCCTTCCTGCACCGCGTCGCAGAGGGGCAATTCCTTAAAGGGAAGTTTGGGGGGCTCCTCGGGGGCCACTTCGGCTTCGGAGGATTCGTCTTGGGCGTCCCGGTTCGGCGCGTCCTGCGCCTCGGCTTCTTTGTGGCCCGAATCGGGCTGGGACGCATCGGAGGTGGCCAACGGTTGGTCGGCGTCGTGCGTGTCAATCATGAAAAAGAATCCACGTGTGGTGGAAGTGACAAAGTTCGCACAAGAGCAGCCCCCCTCGACACGGGGTCAGAACTTTGTGTCTTCACGCAACCTGTGGACTTCAGCGCGGTTACATTGCAGAGTCCTTGTTTTGACGATGCGTCTGGTTTGGTTGAAATCCTGTATTGCCTTGGGCTTGATTCTGTTGGGGATGACAGCGGGAGCAACCCACATCGTGGGTGGAGAGATGAGTTACGAGGATTTGGGCAACGGCGCCTATCGCATTCGTTTGGTCGTTTACCGAGATTGTGGTGCGACCAACCAGAATGGCACTGGTTTCGACGATGCTGCCTCGGTGGGCATTTTCAACGCGAATGGCCAGCTGGTCAACTCCGTCAGCATTCCCCTCTCCTTTCAAAACGTCAACGAAATCCCGGTGACGTTGGAGAATCCCTGCGGTACACCTCCGACCTCGGTGTGCGTAGAACAGGCTGTGTACCAACAAGTGGTGGATATCGGTGAATCCCCGAATGGATTTACCCTGAGCTATCAGCGTTGCTGTCGGAATCCGTCCATCATCAACTTGAATGCACCGGACGATGCAGGGGCCACGTTTACGACCCAAATTCCGGGGACCAACCAGACGGAGGACCCCAACAGCAGCCCCACTTTCAACAGCCTGCCTCCTGTGGCCCTTTGTGCGGGATTCGACTTCTTTTTTGACCACAGTGCAACGGATGCGGACGGGGACAGCTTGGCCTACACATTCTGCTCACCCTTGTTTGGTGGNACGCCGAATCAACCGGCGCCCAATCCGCCGAACGGCCCGCCTTACACGGATGTGAATTGGGACGCAGGGTATTCGGCCACCTACCCCATTGACTCTGATCCGGCCCTGGTCATCGATCCAGTCACGGGTTTCATCACGGGGCAACCCACTGCGGCGGGTCAATATGTGATTGGCATCTGCGTGGAAGAATGGCGGGACGGGGTCCTGCTGAGCACCTCGAACCGGGACTTTCAGTTCAACGTGACGGTCTGCGACCCCAACATCAGTTCCAACGTGGCCATTCAGACGGGCAGCCAACTGTGCATTGGAGAGACGATTGAATTCCAGCAGTTTTCCGTCAATGCCTCCTTCTTCCACTGGGATTTCGGTGTGCCTGGCATCGAGTCGGACACGTCGAACCTCGCCTATCCGAGCTACACCTTTCCCGAGCCCGGCACATACACTGTGACGNTGGTGGCCAATCCCGGTTGGCCTTGTGCCGACACCAGCACGTCTGTGTACGACGTGTACGAGCCGGTCAATCCGGAATTGGAAGTCACGGGTTTTGACTGTTCAACGGGCACTCCTGTGTTTGATTTCGGAACCGTGGGCACTTACAACGGGGCAGATTTCGGCTGGGATTTTGGAGCCTTGGCCTCGAGCAGTTCTAGCAATCTTGCCGAACCTGGGGGCATCGGATTCCCCAGCAGTGAGGACGTTGAAGCGGAGCTGACCATTGTCCAGAACGGCTGCATTGGAAGTGGCCTCTTGGATTGGANGCCGCCACCGCCGCCCACTTCGGCCATCGGTCCACAGGAGGATTTCTGCACAGGATTTACCGTGAGTTTCGAGAACAACAGCATCGGCGGGTCCGGATACATCTGGGAATTCGGAGAGCCCGGCAACGACGATGTCAGTGATGATGCCTTCCCCACGTGGACCTATGATGGTCCGGGAACCTATGTTGTACAGCTGGTCACGCTCGCGGACTTCCAGTGTCCGGACACGACCACCGAGGTGTTCGAGGTGGCATGGCTACTGGAGCCCTTTTTTGAAACGCCCGATCCGGAGTGTTTCCAGGAGCACAGCTTCACCATAGAGGCCATTGGGGTGACGGATCCAGGGGCGACGTTCCAATGGGACTATGCGCCGGGAAGTGCCGACATTGAGTCGGGCCCCATTTTGCAGGGCCTTTCCTTCCCTGATCCGGGTGTATACACAGTCGAAGTCACGGTCACCGCTGAGGGCTGTGAGCGGGATTTTGAATCGGAATTGGAGGTGCTGTTCGACCCCTCCATCAGCTTTGATGGTGGTCCGGTCACGGGCTGTCCGCCTTTGCCTGTGAGCTTTGAGAATTTCTCGGTGACAGAAACGGCTGCAGGCTATACGTGGTATTTCGGAGAGGGGTCCACTTCGTCCGCCGCCAATCCCAGCCATGTCTATGAAGTTCCGGGCACATACACGGTGACCTTGGAAATGACCACCAGCGGGTATTGCGTCCAGGAGTTGGCGGAAACCAAAACGGCCTTTGTGGAGGTCTTCCCGGTTCCCACGCCGGGCTTCGACATAGAGCCCAACATCGTGGACATCCTCGAGCCACTGGTGGAGGTGACCGACCTCAGTTCCGGTGCGGTTCAGCACTATTACAACTTCGGCGATGGTGGATCTAGCGACGAAAGTGATCCAACCTACATTTTCAACGGAGCAGGCGTCTTTGACGTGACCCAGACGGTGATCAACCAATACGGCTGCACTGCAGTGGCCCGCGGTGAAGTCGGGGTCAATGGCACGCTTTTCTATGCGCCCAACAGTTTCACGCCGAACAACGATGGTGTCAACGACGTGTGGAGCCCGGTAACCACTGGAACGGCCGCTTACCATTGCAAGGTCTACAACCGATGGGGCGAGGTCTTTTTTGAAACGGACGACCCCAACGCGGCGTGGCAAGGCAACGTCAAGGATGGGGAGCACTACGCCCCCAATGGTCTGTACCTCTACCAGGTGTATCTGGAAGATCAGCTTCGGATTCCTTTCGAGTACACGGGACGGATTCAACTGTTCCGGTGAATCGATGTCGGATTGCCTTAACTTCTCCCCAATCAAACAGGGAGACATGTACGGCGATCGCAAGCAGGATTGGGGACGGGGTGACCGTCGGGAGGAGGATGTGCACACGATTTCGGTGAAAGCCGGCAAGCGCACCTACTTCTTCGACATTCGCGCCACCCGAGCCAAGGACCTCTACCTCACCATCACTGAAAGCAAGCGGCAGACGCATGCCAGCGGTGAAGTGACCTACAGCAAGCACAAGCTGTTCCTTTACAAGGAGGACTTTGAGAAGTTCGCCGATGGCCTTCAAGAGAGCCTCGGCAAGATTGCCGAGCTCCAAGGCACAGGGGACTATCAAAGTGGCGAGCACCACGGTCCCAAGCGGGAAGAAGGTGGTGCTTCCGACGAGGTGCGCTTCGAAGATTTGTGAGCGCAGGATTGCGCATCAAACGGGGGTTCCGTGTGGATAAATCCCCCGGTTCTCCTTTAGGTGTCCGGTTATCTTTGAGCGGACCCCGCCATGCAACTTCGCTACTACGGACATAGCTGTTTTTCTCTCGAAACCGAGGGGCTTTGTTTGTTGGTGGACCCCTTCATCCGGCCCAATGCTGCCGCGGATTCCGTGGATGTGAGCGCGTTGCGTCCTACCCATATTTTGCTGACCCACGGTCACGAAGACCATGTTGCCGATGCGGAGGACATTGCGAAACAATCCGGAGCGGAATTGATCGCGCCATACGAAGTGGCTGTCTGGTTCGGTTCTAAGGGCGTGGAACGCGTTCGTCCCGTCAATCCAGGTGCCACTTTCTCCCTCACGTCGGGAGGAGGTACAGTGAATGTGCGCTGCGTGGGCGCGGTGCACAGCTCGACCCTGCCGGATGGCAGTCCCGGTGGGGTGGCCAGCGGGTATCTGATGGAATGTTGCGGCACCTGTGTTTACCACGCTGGGGATACTGCCCTGTCGACAGAATTCGAACTGGTCGGCCGATTGTGGACGCCAGACGTGGCCATCCTGCCGATTGGCGGAACCTTTACCATGGGTTACGCCGATGTGCCGGCGGCCATGGACATGCTGAATTGCCGCCAAGTGGTTGGCATGCACTATGACACCTTCCCTCCCATCGCCATCGACACGGCTGAAGCCAAGCAGTGTGTGGAATCGGCAGGAGGTCAACTTCACCTTCCCGGCATTACTGAAGTGCTGGACATCCCGTTTTAATCATGGGCAAAATCATCGCCATCGCAAACCAGAAAGGCGGCGTCGGAAAGACGACGACGGCCATCAACCTCGGTGCCAGCCTTGGAGCATTGGAGTATCGCACCCTCCTTGTGGATGCAGATCCGCAGGCCAACAGCAGCTCCGGTGTCGGGGTGGATCCCAAGGCTGTGGAGAGCGGCACCTACGAGTGCCTCGTCTCCGACGCAGACACCAAGGCGGCCATTGTGGAAACGGGCAACCCCAACCTCTGGTTGTTGCCCTCCCACATTGACCTCGTTGGTGCGGAAATCGAATTGATTGGGGAGGCAGAACGGGAGCAACGGATGCGCAAGGCGTTGGAGCCCCTCCGTGACGACTTCGACTTCATTTTGATTGACTGCTCGCCCTCGCTGGGACTCATCACCCTCAATGCGCTCTCCGCTGCAGACAGCGTGGTCATCCCGGTACAATGCGAGTATTTCGCCCTCGAAGGACTGGGCAAGTTGCTGAACACCATCAAGATCGTTCAGGGCGGACTCAATCCACGCCTTGGCATTGAAGGCATCCTCCTGACGATGTACGACACCCGTCTCCGGCTGTCCAATCAGGTGGTCGAAGAGGTGCGGATGCACTTCCGGGAGTTGGTCTTCGACACCCTCATTCACCGGAATACCCGGCTGGGTGAGGCCCCCAGCCACGGCGAAACCATTGTCATGCACGATGCCTCTTGCAAAGGGGCCATCAATTACCTGAACCTCGCCCGGGAAATCCTGCAGAAGAACGACCTCACCAAGGTGCCCAACGCCGAGAAGTTCTTGGATGAAGACGGAGCCCTGCCCACTGCCGAGGTCAAGCCTGAATTGAACTGATTCGGTCGCCATGGCCAAGAAGGGAAACAAGAAGCCCGCCCTCGGCAAGGGCTTGAGCGCTTTGCTGCAAGCCCAGCAGGTGGGGCAGGCATCTGACACCTCGGGTGTGTCCATGTCTTTGGGCCCCAAAGGATCCAAGTCCATGGACGCCCCGGCATTGGACATGGCGGGCCGGGTGGCCCTCCTGCCGATTAGTGCGATTGAGGCCAATCCCGACCAGCCGCGGCGAACATTTGAGCCGTTTGCCCTCAGCGAGTTGGCCGACAGCATTCGGACGCTTGGCATCATCCAGCCGCTGACGGTTCGACGGGTCAGTGCTGCCAAGTACCAATTGATTTCCGGTGAGCGTCGGTTTCGGGCCTCGCAGTTGGCCGGCCTCGACAAGGTTCCCGCGTATGTGCGGGAAGCCAACGACCAGGAAATGCTGGAGATGGCGTTGGTCGAAAACATCCAGCGGGAGGACCTCGACGCCATCGAGGTGGCCATCAGCTTCCGCCGACTCATGGAGGAAT
Source organism: Flavobacteriales bacterium (assembly GCA_002683735.1). Next base: position 942 of record NYTZ01000107.1, on the reverse strand, counting down.
GCGCATTGACGCAGGAGGAGTTGGCCTCCCGCGTGGGCAAGCAGCGTTCCACCGTTTCCAACTACATCCGGTTGCTGGGATTGCCCGCCATCATCCAGCAGTCGGTGGCGGAAGGGCATCTGAGTTTCGGCCATGCCCGCGTGCTGGCAGGGCTCCAGGAACTCAAGAACCAGAAGGCCTTGTTCCGCCGCATTCTGGAGAAAGGCTTGAACGTTCGCCAAACCGAACGTGAAGCCAGTGAAATCGTGGGCCGAAAGCCCGGAAAAAAGTCGTCTGCGGCTGCATTGAGCTTGCAGATGCAAACCATGCGGGCCCACCTGCGAAGCCGCTTTGAAGGCCGCACTTTGGACCTCAAAGCCAAGGGCGATGGGGCTGGCCGCATCGAGTTGTACTTCCAAGATGCCGAAGACCTTCAGCAGCTCTTGGACGATCTAGGCGCGCGCTGATGCCCATGCGCCTTTTCGCGCTCCTGATGCTGAGTCTCGGATGGGCAACCTCCTGGTCTCAGGAAGAAGATGCAGACCGCATTTCACGTACCACATGGCACAGCGCCGTCCTGCCCGGATGGGGCCAGGTCAACAACGGGAAATGGTGGAAGGTGCCCCTCGTTTATGGGGCGCTGGGTGTGAGCGGATACTACATCCAGACCGAGGGCTCCGCGTACAAGGGGTACCGCGATGGCTATGTGGCCCTGACCGATGACGATCCGTCCACGGTGTATGAGACGGAATTCGACGCTGCCGGGGTTTTGGAACGCAGGGACTTTCATCGGTCCAACCTCGAGCAGAGCATCCTCACGTTTGTCCTGTTGTGGGGAGCACAGGTGGTCGATGCCCATGTGGATGCCCATCTTCTGGGGTTCGATGTCTCCGAGGATTTGAGCTGGACCCCACAGACGGGTCCCGTCGTGGGCCTTAAGCTGACCCGCCCGCTGATGTCCCG
>NYTZ01000106.1 GCA_002683735.1 Flavobacteriales bacterium | reverse complement strand
CTTCTCATCGGCTGTGGCGCAGGGGCCGTGGGACTCTGCCAAATCTTTGAAGGGGAATTGCCCCCACTGCTCGTGGAACAGGCGCAGGGCGTCTGTATCCCCGGCCAGGAGGGCCTTGAACATGCGGGTGGCGGCACCACTGGCTGGAATGAACCGGAGAACACGGTCCGGTGGAAGTTGTGCGCCTCGCTGGGCCCAACTGGCCAATTCACCCCCATCCCACTGCCGGATACCCGAACCGAGGGCGCACGCTGAATGGGGCCGGCTGTAGTGGGGCTCGCCATGCAAACGAGACCACTGCCGCTCCACTTCCGCAGCCGTCAGGCCGTGGTCAATGGCAACATCAATAAGGAAGGATGGAGCCGTCTTGGACACGGCGCCAAAGATACGGGCGCAGGCATGGGGCCATGCCGAATACAAGTGGGCAATTCAGGCCCGCCTGAGCCGCCGCTTCGCACGGCGGGAAGCTGCACCTGAAGGCTCGCCGTCCACAGAGGCATTCCTTGCGGCCAATTGGCTCATCCTGTCCCTGCGCATCGCGTCGAGAGCCAAGGTCAACAGGGCACAAGCTTGCCTCAGGCGATCTCCGATATCATCGGGGGTGGACGACGTTCGGGACACCTGTTCGATGTGCAGCACATGGTCCAGAAGTCCGTTCATGCCCAGCATGCCAATGCTACTCTTGGCTTTGTGGGCGAGTGGATGGATGTCCTGCCAACGGCCGGATCGCCAACGGTGGTTCATCTCCTCGAAGTAAGCCGGCACCTGCTCCTCAAACGAGTCCAAGATGCGCTGCACCATGGCATCGTTGCCTTGGAACACCTGCTGGAGGTAATCGAGGTTGTAGTGCGCTGAGGGCATTCTTGAGGGATCGAAATGGGTCTCCGACTCGGACCTTACGCAACGGCCTCGCAAAAGGTTACCGATATTTCGGCATGGCCCAAACTTCCTCACGGCCCCGCATCCTCGTGACCGGGGGCGCCGGCTTCATCGGATCCCACACGGCGGTCGCATTGCACGAATCCGGATTTGCGCCGGTCATCGTCGACGACTTCCGAAACAGCCGCCAAGAGGTCATCCGGGACATCGAAGCCATCACCGGCGACCCGTTGGAAGTATGGCCTGTGGATTGCGGCGATGCGGACGCCATGCGCACTGTGTTTGCCGCGCCGATTTCCGGCGCCATCCACTTCGCCGCCGACAAGGCCGTCGGAGAAAGTGCGCAACACCCTGAACGTTACTTCGACAACAACATCGGCGGGACAGCCAGATTGCTGGCGCAGCTCCGGGCGCACCAAGTGACGCAGGTCGTCTTCAGCAGTTCATGCACCGTCTACGGAGAGGCAGAATACTGCCCGGTTGACGAGTCCGCTCCCATCCTGCCCGCTGCTTCCCCGTATGGCTACACCAAACAGGCCTGTGAGCGCCTAATGCAGGACAGCCACGCCGCGTCTGAAGGAACAATGGGAGTGGCCATCCTGCGCTATTTCAACCCCATCGGCGCCCACCCATCGGGCCGCATCGGCGAGCTCCCGTTGGGACCTCCTGCGAACCTGGTGCCTTACCTGACTCAGGCGGTGGCCGGACTTCGTCCTCCCTTGACCGTCTTCGGCAACGACTATCCGACGCCAGACGGCACGTGCATCCGGGACTACCTCCACGTTTGCGACCTCGCCGAAGCCCACGTCGCCGCCTTGCAATGGCTGGGCAGCCACCCGGGCTCGTTGGACACCTTCAACTTGGGCACTGGCCAAGGCACGAGTGTGCTGGATGTGATCCAAGGGTTCGAACGGGCGACGGGACTTGCCGTCCCGCGCACCTTCGGCCCCCGCCGCCATGGGGACGTGACCGCCATCTACGCCGACGCCACCAAGGCAGAACGGATGTTGGGGTGGAAAACGCGGCGCGACCTTGATACGTGTCTCGTCGATGCGTGGCGGTGGCAACAGACGTTGCAAGGGCGGCCCGCGTGAATCAGGGGGTCCAACCGGATTCCACCACCGCCCGCATGAAGGTGAATCCCACCAGGAACCCGACGGCCAATTCAGCCGGCGTGTGCACGCCCAACTTCATGCGGGACCAGCCAACCGCGCCTGCCATCAGGAACCCGAGAGGCAGAAACGCCTCCAATCCGAGGCCGTGCAGCTGATTGAACGCCCACACGGCACCGAATGCCCCGCCATTGGCGAGAAGGTGCATGCTCATCTTGAACCTTCGATTGACAAAAAGGGCCAACACCAGCGAGGCCATCATGGCCATCACCANACCCAGCACCTCGGGCGGCAGATAAACGCCGGGGCGCGTCAAGGCGAACAAGCCGAGCGCCTGGTAGAACAGCACGATCAAAAACGGCCATTGACGTTCGGTCCGTTCGCTNACCTCGAGGTCCCNGAGGACCCCACGGCGATGCANCATNTAAATCGAAACGGCTGGAGCCAGCGCGTTGATGAAGAACACCGAGCCCACATACAGCATGACAGCCGGCTGAANCCGCAGCCACGGATCCACCCCCCAAAGCAAACCGAGCACCAACAANGGCGTCCACAAGGGATGCAGGATGTAGGAAATGAGCAGGGCGAGAATGCGCATCACAGCTCCTTTCTCAAGCGGGCCACGGGAATGCCGAGTTGCTCCCTGTACTTGGCCACGGTTCGACGGGCAATCTGGTAGCCCTTGTCCTGCAGCACCTTCATCAGTTTCTCATCGCTGAGCGGCTTCCGCTTGTCCTCTTCTCCAACGGCCTCTTCGAGGATCTTCTTGACCTCTCGGGTCGACACTTCCTCTCCACTGTCGGTCGTGAGGGACTCACTGAACAAGGTCTTCAACAGGAACGTGCCGTAAGGGGTCTGAACGTACTTGGAGTTGGCCACGCGCGACACGGTGCTGATNTCCATGCCGATGACTTCGGCGATGTCCTTCAGGATCATGGGCTTGAGCTCGGTCTCATCGCCAGTCATGAAATACGCTTCCTGNTGCTGNAGAATGGCTTGCATCGTGACCTTGAGGGTATTCCGACGCTGGTTGATGGCATCGATGAACCACTTGGCCGCATCCACCTTTCGCTTCACGAATGTGATGGCTTCCTTCTGGGCCTTGTCCGGCTTCTTCGCGGCTGCGTATCCGGCCATCATCTCTCGGTANTCTCCTGAGACCCGAAGCTCGGGCGCATTCCTGCCGTTGATCTGCAACCGCAATTCGTCCCCTTCGACGGAGACCTGAAAATCCGGAATCACCGCTTGGATGACCCTCGAAGAATCTGCTCCGCTGTTGCCAGGTTTGGGATTGAGCCGGGTGACCTCCTCAATCGCGGCTTTCAATTCGGCCTCTTCGACCTCAAGGCGAGAAATCAGCTTCTCGTAGTGCTTCTTGGTAAAGGCGTCGAACTGTTCCGTCAGCATGCGCCGCGCCAACAAGAGAGGGGCGTCCTCTGGCGCCGCTTCAAGTTTCCGGTCCACTTGGAGGACCAGGCACTCCTGAAGATCGCGGGCGCCAACGCCTGCCGGATCCAACTGTTGGACCACCTCCAAGACCGCCTCCAACTCCTCCTCCTCCACTTCGATGCCCTGCCCGAAGGCGAGGTCGGAACTGATGGAATACAGGTCCCGGCGCAGGTAACCGGCCTCGTCGAGGTTGCCGATCAGGAAAGACGCCAAAAGGCGTTGTCGATCGGTGACTGGGCGCAGTCCGAACTGTGCGCCCAATCGTTCCGCAAACGTCTCGCCTGCGCCGAAGGGCAGGTCGCGGTCTTCATCCTCGCGGTGGTTGTTGACGGCATACCGATAGCTCGGAGTGGGATCATCGAGGTAAGCGTCGAAATCGAAGTCGTCGCGTGCCTCGCCACGGTCGTCATCCAACCCGTCGGCCTGATCGAACTCATCGCGCTCTTCCCGGCCCTCTTCCAAGGCGGGATTGGCCTCCAGCTCCTCCTTGATGCGCGCCTCCAACTCCAATGTGGGCACCTGCAGCAGCTTCATCAGCTGGATCTGCTGGGGGCTCAGCTTCTGCTGGAGTTTTTGCTGGAGGCCTTGCTTGAGCATGATTTGAATTTAATGCGGCGACACCACCGCATTCCATTCAGAACTCCGCATTCTGTGGCGTCCGTGGGAACGGAATCACGTCGCGGATGTTGGTCATGCCGGTGGCGAACATGACGAGTCTCTCAAATCCCATGCCAAAGCCGGCATGTGGGGCGGTTCCGAAGCGGCGCGTGTCGAGGTACCACCAGACGTGCTCCTCCGGGATGTCGAAATCGGCGCACTTCTTCTTAAGCACGTCGAGGCGCTCCTCACGTTGGCTTCCACCGACGAGCTCCCCGATGCCCGGTACAAGAACGTCCATCGCAGCCACCGTCTTTCCGTCGTCATTGGCGCGCATATAGAAGGCCTTGATCTCTGCCGGGTAGTCGGTCAGGATGACCGGCTGCTTGAACTTCTTTTCCACCAGCCAACGCTCGTGCTCGCTCTGGAGGTCGATGCCCCATTCCACGGGATACTTGAACTTCTTCTTCTTGAAGGGCTTGGAATTGCGGAGCAGGTCAATGGCCTCTGTATAGGTGATCCGCACGAAGGGGTTCTCCGTCACGAAACGCAGGCGCTCCATGAGGCCCATCTCGTTGCGCTGGTCCGCCGGCAGTTGCTTCTCAATGTCGGCCTCTCGCTTGGCAAGGAATTCCAGCTCAGCGGGGAAGCGCTCGAGCACCTTGGTCAGGACGAAACGAAGGCAATCCTCGGCCAAATCCATGTTGTCGGTGAGGTCGTTGAACGCCACTTCAGGCTCAATCATCCAGAACTCGGCAAGGTGCCGGGAAGTGTTGCTGTTCTCGGCTCGGAACGTCGGTCCGAAAGTATAGACCTTGCCCAGGGCCATGGCGCCGAGCTCGGCCTCGAGCTGGCCGCTGACGGTCAGGTTGGAGGGTTTGCCGAAGAAGTCGGCTGCGTGATCGACCTCGCCATCCTCGGTCCTGGGGACCTCATCGAGGTTGAGGGTGGTCACCTGGAACATCTCGCCTGCCCCTTCCGCGTCGCTGCCCGTGATGATGGGCGTGTGGAGCATGTAGAACCCAGCCTGGTCGAAGTACTCGTGGATGGCGTATTGCAGCCCATGGCGCAAGCGGAAGACGGCGTTGAAGGTGCTCGTCCGGAAGCGCAGGTGGGCCTTCTCCCGGAGGAACTCCATGGTGTGGCGCTTCATCTGGATGGGGTAAATCTCCGGGTCGGCATCGCCGAGCACTTCGATGCGGACGACGTCCAGCTCGGTGGCTTGACCGGAACCTTGGCTTTCCACCAGCTTGCCCTCTGCGCGAATGGCCGCCCCCGTGGTCAGGCGCTTCAANAAGGCTTCGTCCGTGCCTTCACGGTCGAGGACGAGCTGGAGATTGCCCAGGCAAGACCCGTCATTGACGGACAGGAACTGGTTGTTGCGGAACGTGCGGACCCAGCCGCAGACGGTGACGTCCTGCCCGACGAGCGCAGTGTCGAGCAATTCAGAAATGGCGTTTCTCTTCACGCCGGCAAAGATGCGGCGATTCAGGCCGGATTCGGCGCCTTGCGTTCGTCAGCCGAGACCACCCCGTCCCGCAGGCGGACCAAGCGGTGGGCATAAGCGGCGATGTCCTCCTCGTGGGTCACGAGCACCACNGTGTTTCCGGCCGCATGGATTTCATCGAACAAGGCCATCATCTCCACCGATGTTTTCGTGTCGAGATTTCCGGTCGGCTCGTCGGCCAGCAGCAAGTCGGGCCGGTTGACGAGGGCGCGCGCCACGGCCACACGTTGACGTTGGCCGCCTGACAGTTCATTGGGGCGGTGGTCCATCCGGTTGCCGAGTCCCACTTGCTGCAACACCTCCCGGGCCCGGGCTTCTCGGTCTGCACGGGATGCCCCGGCATAGACGAGGGGCAGGGCCACGTTTTCCATGGCCGTGTACCGCGGCATCAAATTGAAGGTCTGAAAGACAAAGCCAATCCGACGGTTGCGGATGTCGGCCAAGGCATCATCATCCAACTTCCCTACGTCCTCCCCAGCCAGGTGATATCGTCCGGAGGTCGGGGTGTCCAAGCAACCCAACATGTTCATCAGCGTTGACTTACCGGAGCCCGAAGGTCCCATCAGCGCCGTGTAATCTCCTTGCCCGATGTCCACCGAAAGGCCGCGGAGGGCATGCACCTGCTGCTCACCCACCTGGTAGGTCTTCCACACGTCTTGCACCTGAATCAACGCGGCCATGGGTGCAAGTTACCCCAACCGGTGGCCCTTGATTCTGTATTTTTCACCTCCATGGAATCCATAATCCTCAACCGATTTGCCCTATTCCTCGTCGTTGTCCTGCTCTTCATCGGCACCGATTCCTGTGCCCAGCTTGTGACCGACAACACGGTCACGCCGGAACAAGCCCTCGTCAATTTCCTGCTTGGTGAGGGGGTGGAAGTCAGCAACATCACCTTCAGCGGCGACCTCAACCAGATCGGCAGTTTCGATGCGTCTGCGACCAACATCGACATCCCCAATGGCATCATGCTTGCCACCGGCGACATCGATGTGGCCATCGGTCCCAACAATGCCGGCGGTGCCGGATTGGGCGGCGGCAACTTTGGAGCCGGGGATGACGACCTCACGGCCCTGAGCACCTTCAATACGAACGATGCCGCCATCCTCGAATTCGATTTCGTGCCCTCCGGCGACTCCTTGATCTTCAACTACATCTTCGGCTCTGAGGAGTACAACGAATACGTCTGTGGATCGGTGAACGACGCTTTCGGCTTCTTCCTATCCGGTCCCGGAATCACGGGCCCTTACAGCGACAATGCCGTCAACCTCGCCGTCATTCCCAACCCCGTTCTGGCAGGAGAATTCATCCCGGTGACCATCAACTCCGTCAACCTCGGTGTTCCGGGCAACGCGGGAGGGGCGGCCAATTGCAACCAAGTGTCCGAGCAGTGGAACCTCAACACCGACTACTACATCGACAATGAGGGCAACAGCGACCCGACCTCCGTCCAGCTCGACGGCTTCACCATCGTCATGACCGCAGCGGCACAGGTGCAATGCGGGCAGACCTATCACATCAAGATCGCCATTGCCGATGCCGGAGACACGGTGTGGGACAGCGCGGTGTTCCTCGAGGGCGGGAGCTTCACATTCAATGAATCTGAGATTGAGATTGAAGCTTCTGCCAGCATTGGCGGTGCAACGATCTTTCTCGGTGACACCATCGTAGTAGAGGGATGCAACGATGCCGCTTTCGCCATCACCCGTCCTGTGGCGGACTTCACAGATACGCTGGCGCTGACCATTTCTGGCACGGCCGATTCCGGTGCCGACTTCGAGCCGATTGACACCGCCATTGTCATGGAAGCCGGGGTCAGCGAGCAGCTGGTCTACCTCAACGCCGTGGACGACAACATCGANGAAGGNCCCGAGACCGTCACGTTGGAGTATCTCTTCATCAACCCCTGTGGAGACTCCACCNTGACTGCTGCNACCCTGGTCATCCAAGACCCCGCTCCCCTTCTGGTGGCGGCACCGGAANAGGTCACCCTTTGTCCACCGGTGGAAATTNCCGCTTCGGTGACCCAAGGCTACGGGCCCTTCGTTTTCAACTGGTCCACCGGAGACACCACCGCCACCATCGGCTACACCGACATCAATCCCACCACCATCGACCTGACCGTCACCGACGTATGCGGAGATTCTCTCGTGCTGCCCGTCGACCTGATTGTCCCGTCGGGGTGCACCGATCCTGCGGCCTGCAACTACGACCCTTGCACCGTTCTGCCTACAGAAGACTACTGTCTCCTCACCGAGGTCGTGGCAGAACACACGGAAGGCCCTTTGGCTGGCATGACCACCTATCAGGTCATCTTCCAAGCCCTGAACCCCACCGACTTCGTGACGTCTGTATCGGGGGACGCCACCTTCCCGAGCGTGGTTCAAACCACGACCACCTTCTACCAGGATCTCTTGGGAGCTGCGACGCCACAGAACATTAGCCCACTGCTGCTGCCCTTGTTCCCAGAGTTGGCCTACGACAGCTGGGTGACCATCGGCCTCGACGGCCCNGCNGACGCTGCGGCCGGTGAAGCCCCNGCTTCCACCCTCCAATCCCCGAATCAGCTTTGGGCAGAGACCTTTGACCCCGGCGGTGGCGCCCCGGGCGGGGACATCGTCATGGACGACCCCATCGGTGGAGCTTGGTACGTCCTCAATGGAGACGCCAACGGACTCCCCGACGAGGACGGTCAAGTGCTGCTGGGGCAATTCACCACAGACGGGGTGCTCAGCGGCAACATGCAAGTGCAGGTCTTCCCGGAAGGGGACAACACCAACTTCCTGTTGCTCAACTTGCCCTTGGGCGTAGGCGTGGGGTGTNCCCCCGCGGATTCCGCCTCGTGCGACTATGAAACCTGCTTTGGCTGCACCGACCCGTTGGCCTGCAACTACGATGCCGGGGCCGATTTCGATGACGGCAGTTGCGCCATCCCGGGGCCCTGTGACATCTGTCAGGATGGTGTCCCAGTCACCGTCTTCGACAACGATGGGGATGGCATCTGTGACGACGAGGACGAAATCCTCGGGTGTACCGATGAGGAAGCCTACAACTTCGACCCGGAGGCCGACCAGGATGACGGCTCTTGCCTNGACCTCGGGTGCATCTACCCGCTGGCGTGCAACTACGACCCGGAGGCCGAGGTGGACGACGGCGGGTGCATTTACCCTGAGTTTGGGGAAGACTGCGATGGAAACTGCATCCTCGACTCCGACGGGGATGGCATCTGCGAAGGCGACGACACCTGCATTGGCACATTGGATGAATGCGGCATTTGCAACGGTCCCGGCGCAGTGTTCGAATGCGGGTGTACGCCACTTCCTGAGGGCGCATGCGATTGTGACGGCAACGTCCCTGACGCCACGGGGGAATGCGGCGGNGATTGCACCTCCGATGTGGATGCNGACGGCGTCTGCGATGACGAGGAGATTCCAGGGTGTACCGACCCTGCCGCCTGCAACTTCAACCCTGACGCCACCGACGATGACGGGTCTTGCGACCTCCTCTCCTGCCTGGGCTGCACCGACCCCGCCGCCTGCAACTTCGACGAAGAAGCCACGGTGGACGATGGCAGCTGTGCCCTCCCCGGGCCTTGCGACGTGTGCGAGGATGGCATCCCTGTCAGCGTCTTTGACGAAGACGGCGATGGCGTCTGCGATGACGAGGAGATCCCCGGGTGCACCAACGCCGACGCCAACAACTACGACCCCGAAGCCACCGAAGATGACGGCACGTGCAAGGTCTTCGGCTGCACCGACCCAGAATCGCTGACCTACAATCCGTTTGCCACAGACGAAGACGGATCGTGCGACTACTTGTGCATTGGACTTTTGGGGTGCACCTACCCCGATGCGGTCAACTACGACCCCGACGCCGAATGTGACAATGGCGAATGCACCCTGGACTGCTCCGGATCCGGAAGCTCCGGATCCTGTGTGCTGGACTACGATGGCAATGGCCTCATCGGGGCCAACGACCTGGTCTATTTCCTCAGTTGGTACGAACTCCCCTGTGAACCCTGACCCATGGTGATGTCGTCTGCCCTCCGCCCCCGCCTCCTGGCATTCTGCACCGCCCTGCTGTGCGGAATGCTGACGCAATCAGCCATAGCACAAGTTCCGGAGGTCGCCTTCCCTGATGCCGAGGCCCAATACCAATTGATCCTGGCCTGTGTTGCAGACCATGACACGACCGGTATCCAAGGCCTCTGCGGGTTCAAGACCTACCGGATGTATGCGCAGACCGCAGGGCCAGATGAAAAAGTCGCTACCGCTTTTGGGTACGATGGGATTCCGCTGGAGCTCACCTGGAGCACGTCCTTCTTCAACTCCAGCATCGGCGGGGCGACCGCCGACAACATC